>JAUIEL010000703.1 GCA_030428825.1 bacterium | reverse complement strand
ATACAACTGCGAGACACGGATAACCTCCCAGTGCGAGGCCTTGTGCAGACGTTCGAGAGCACCACGATGCTCCTGCAGGCAGCTGGCGTCACGGGGACCGACGGTATATTCCGAGCTCCACTCGATCGCTCTCGCGCCTACCTGATTCGCGCCTGGGGCGATGATTATTCGCAGCAGCTGGCCCGGGGAGTTCACTTCTCCGACGAACCGCTGGTCGTCGTTCTCGAACGACTCGCCTCGATCACCGGAACCATCACGACATCGGGCTCCCCCGTCGCGCGGGCCGTCGTCCGCGTGCGCCGAGACGCCGGGTCGGGAGAGTGGCTGTCGGAAGATCGCGCCGAGACCACGGTCGAGGGGCGATTCGAGATCCATCGGCTCGGCGCCGGGGACTACGTCGTCGACGCGTTCGCGCCGGTCGATGCTCCCGGTCACGCTCCGGGTCGACTCCAACTCCGGATCGCGCCCGGGGAGACCCGAGAGGTCACGATCGACCTTCCTCGTGGAACCTCCGTCCACGGAACGGTGCGGGCCGCGGACGACGGCACACCGATCGCGGGCGCGGCCGTGTCGCTCGCCGACCGGTTCCGAAACGGCGACGTGAGCGGCGCGGTGCAGGGCGGCACGGAGACCATGGAGGACGGGTCGTTCGTGCTCGACGGAGCACCCGCGGGCACGTCGACCCTCATCGTCGAACACCCCGATTTCGTCGCCGTGACACGCGACGTCGGCGTCCGGCCCGGGGCGCCCCCGGCGGACATCCGTCTCTTCTCTCCCGCGCGGCTCGCCGTTCGCCTCTTCCGGGAGGACACGAATCGACCGATCCGGTTCCTCCTGCGTGTCACTCCCGAGACCGGCCGGACGACGTACTCGCACACCGTGGTCGGCGAGATGGAGATCGACCACCTCCCTCCGGGCCCCGTCACCGTCGTCACCTACCCGCTCGACGAGGAGTGGAACGGAAGACCGCTCCGTCGGTCGTTCAAGCGGAGGCTCGAACTCCGGGCGGGCGAGAGTCGACGGCTCGAGATCCCGCTCCGCGGAGGTTCCACCATTCGAGGCCGGGTCGTGCTGCCGAAGTCCATCCCGATCTCCTTCGACGACATGATGGTCGCGGTCCATCCGCCGGGGCTGCCGGCGGGACAACTCGCCAGTGCGGCGGACGTCCTCGCCGACGGCACGTTCGAGTTCCCGATGGCCCCCGCGGGGGACCTCGTCGTCCGACTGCGGGGCTGGGCCGGGGACCTGTCGGTGACCGAAGCGGTTCGCGTGTACGTCGCCGAGGGCGAGGAGGCCGACGTCACGTTCGAGCCCGCCCTCTCCGGACTGCGCGGGCGTGTGACCGACCCGACGGGGCGCGGGATTCGCGCGAAGATGCACATCCGGACCACCGGACCCTCGAGCGGACCTTGGAACACCATCGTGACGGACGACCAGGGTCGATTCGTCCACTTCCGCTCCCCGGGCCCCGTCCTCTGGACGGTCGAGGCCGACGGATTCGGCTCCGCGGTCCTCACGAGCAGGATCGCGGCCGCCGACTCGACCCACGAGGAACACGTGACCCTGCGACCCGAGGCTCGCCTGATCGTCCGGGTCGAGGATCTCGCCGGCACTCCCGTCGCGGACGCTTCGGTCTCCGTCGCCCCTCGAGGAGTCACGGTCCCGTACGCGCTGAATCGGCAGCGACCGCTCGGCGACGGGCGGTGGGAGGTCCGCCGCATCGCGTCGGGGACCCACTCGATCCGCGTGACCGCGCCGGGGTTCGCCGAGTTCTCCCGTGAGATGCGGTTCGAGTCGGGTGATCGCCGAACGCTACGCGTCACGCTCCGCCACGTCGTCGACCTGAGCCTCTCCGTCGTCGACGAGGAGGGAGCACCGCTCTCCCACACCCGGGTCCGCCTCGAACCGGAGGGCGAGGAGGACGCCGATCGCGCACCGATCGAGGCGACGACCGACGCCCACGGAGCGATCCACGTGAAGATCCCGGAGGGACCGTATCGCCTCGTCGCCCTCGACCAGACCGATCGCCTCGACCTGACCGGCGACTCGGGACCGGTCGAAGCCGTCTGGCGCCTCGATTGATTCGATTCTCGGTGTGAGTTCCTGAGCCACCGGCATTCTCGACATCGGAGCGGGCGCGACGCGCGCCCCGCACGAACGGAATCGGGCTCGGGCGCGGGACACGACGGCCCGAGACTCGTCTCGAGAGGGGAGACCGTCGATGCTTCGATGGCTCACCGCGGCGCTCGTCGCAGTGTTCGCGCTCACTTCCTGGCGGATCTCGTCGGCGCCGACGAACCCTGCCCGCACGGAGCACTCGCGGACTCGGGCGGCGCCGGTCACGTGGCCCGAGTCGATGCGCTCCGTCGCGGACGAAGGCCTCCCTCCGGCGGCGAGCAGCGCCCGGAGCGCCCCGTCTCGAGCGCAGAGATCCCCGGTCCCGGCCGAACCCGCCGACCGTCACCTCCGCGTCCGAACGTTCCTCGATGGCGACCCGCTCCCGAACACCGAGGTGTTCGCGCTCGCGTGGACCGCCGAGATGGAGGCGCTGGCCGCGCGGGACGTCGGGCTGCCGGCGTCCGCGATCGAGAGGGCGGCACGAGGGACGACGGATCGGAACGGAGCCGTCGAACTGGTCGTCGGCCCGAACGAACGGGTGCTCGTGGCCGCTCGCGGCCCCGGCTCCGCGCCACACGCCGCCGCGGTGGCCGGAACCGAGGAGGCCATCCGACTCGACCTCCCGCCCGAGCAGACGATCTTCGGCTCGGCCTGGAGGTGGCCGGAGAAGACGCGACTTCCCGACGCGCGCGTTCGGGCCCGGCGGGCGTACATGCAGGAGAGCCGCCAGGGAGACGCGTTCGATCCGCTCGCGCGCACCGCGGGGATGTTCTTCTGGAGCGAGACGCGGACCGACGGCGACGGGCTGTACCGGCTCGGAGGCCTGCCGGCCGGGCGGGTCTTCGTGATCGGATCGTTCGAGGGGCGCGCCGCGAACTACTGGATCGACCGAATCCTCCCGGTCGACGAGCCGATTCCGCTCAGCCTGATCGCCGGGGTCGACCTCGCGGGCACCGTGCTGGACGACGAGAGCGGAGAGCCGCTCGAAGGGGTCGAGGTCGCCGGGTGCTCGATCGACGGCGGCCGCCCCGGGTGGGAGGCGGACACCACGTTCACGGACGCGGCCGGCCGGTTCGAAGTCTCGGCGCCGATCGACGGGGACCACCCCTTCGGAGTCACTGCGCGGTGCGACGGATTCGTGCCCGTGGTCCGAACCGTCGCCACGGCCGGTCCATTCGACGTGTCGCTCCGCCTGCGGCGCGCGACCTCGCTCGAGGTGACGGTCGTCGACGGGGTCGGGGCTCCGATCCCGGACGCCCGAGTGTTCCTCCTCGACTTCGAGACTTCGCAGACGACGGACCACGAGGCGACGGACGCCGAGGGACGTGGCCACGTCGCCCTCGACCCGGACCACCCTTGGTGGATCCACGTCGAGGCGGAGGGCTTCGCCGCT
>JAUIEL010000702.1 GCA_030428825.1 bacterium | reverse complement strand
CGAGGTCGCGCTCGCGCCGCACGCGGCGGTTCTGGACGAAGAGCACCACGGCGAGCGCCACCACGAAGAGCGCGGTCGCGGCCGCGGCGGCGAACGCGAGCCGATGGCGCCGCACCAGGCGCCGGAGGACGGACCAGCCGGACGGCGGCGTGGCGAGGATCGGTTCGCCGGCGAGAACGCGTCGGACGTCCGCGGCCAGCGCGTCGACGGTCGGCGTGCGGTCTTCGACCTCGCGCGCGGTCGCGCGGCGGACCACGACGTCGAGGTCGCGGCCGAGGCGCGGGTCGACCGTGGAGAGCCTCGGCGTCTCGCCGGTCTCGATCGCGCGGACGAGCCGGCCGATGTCGGTGACCGGTCCGTACGGGCTCTCGCCGGTCAGCAGCTCGAACAGGAGGACGCCGAGCGAGTAGACGTCCGTCCGTCCGTCGAGCCGACCGCCGGACGCGCGGACCTGCTCCGGCGACGCGTACCGCGGCGTCCCGACGAACCCGGAGCTGCGCGTCAATCCCTCCGAGACGACCTCGCCCCCGTCCGGGTCGAACCGCTTCGCCAGGCCGAAGTCGAGGACGTGCGGTCGGTCGTCCCCGTCGATCAGGATGTTCGACGGCTTCAGGTCCCGGTGCAGGACGCCGCGCCGGTGCGCGTGCGCGACCGCGTCGCAGATCTCGAGGAACCGGCCGAGGACGTCGGCCGGCTCGCGTCTCCCGCCGGCGCCCGCGCCCGCCGCCCACTCGGTCGCCGGCACGCCGTCGATCCACTCCATGGCGAGGATCGGGACGCCGTCGACGAACTCGACGCCGAGCACCTCGACGATGTTCGGGTGCTCGAGCGCCGCCGCCGCCTCGACCTCGCGCTCGAACCGCCGCCGCATCGACGCGGTCGCGAACGCCCCCGCCGCGAGCCGCTTCAGGGCGAGCACGCGTCCCGTGTCCCGCCGACGCGCCCGGAACACGACGCCCTGGCCGCCGCGACCGACCTCCTCGAGGAGTTCGTACGGACCGATCCGCCCCGGCTCGCGCGGGGATTCCGCCTCGCGCACGCGGTCCATCCACGCGTCGTCCGCGTCGTCGAACTCGAACCCGAACTCGGAGGGGTCGACCATCAGCGCGTGATCTCGCCCTCTTCCTCGTCCCGGAGCTGCCTGGCGACCGCGGCCTTCAGGCGCTCCCGCATGCGCTGCTTCACCTTGTGCACCGCGTCGGTCGTCATCTCCAACTCCTCCGCGACGACCTCGACGCCGTCGCCGGCGAGGAGCCGCTCGAACACGCGGACGCTGTTCGCGTCGGCGGTGCGCCGGACGGTCCGCATGGCGAGGCGGTAGTGGTGGAGCATCCACTCCTTCTCCCATTCGAGGTCCCGCTCCCGGTCGACGTCGCCGTCGTCGGCGGCGAAGCTCGGGCTCTCGACGGGCGCGCCGAGCTGTCGGCTCCGCACCAGGTCGGCGATCGCGTGGCGGGTCGTCCACCCGATGTAGTCCCGGAAGCGCCCCTTCCCCGGCTCGTACCGGAACGACCGGAGGCCGCGCGCGAGGTTCAGCATGACGATCTGCCGGACGTCCTCGGCGTCCGTCGCCTGCAGGCCGCGCCGGCGACCGTAGCCGAGGATCAGGTCGCGGTACCTCTCGTCGAACTCGCGCCAGGAGTCGTGGTCGTCGAGGTCCCGCACCCGGCTGAGCAGGGTCGGCCGTGTCCGAGGGTCCATGACGAGCGACTGTAACGCGTCGTCCGCGGTCCGGCGACGTCCCGCGCTCCGGCTCTCGCGTCCGCGCGGCGTCCACGGGTATCCTCGGGATCGCGCGGCGAGGCCCCGACGCCGCGGGAAGGACCGGCCCATGATCTCCCTCACCCTCCTCGCCCTCTCGCTGAACGCGGCCACCTGGACGGTCGACGACGACGGCCCCGCGGACTTCCGAGAGATCTCCCAGGCGATCGCGAGCGCCGTCGACGGCGACGTCCTCCTCGTCGAGCCCGGCCAGTACGGCTCGTTCTTCCTCGACAAGGACCTGGCGATCGTCGGTCGGGTCGGCGCGCCGCGGCCGGAGGTCGCCGGGCCGAACCTGATCGCGTCGCCGACCGGGTTCACGATCTCGCGGTTGCGGATGGGGTCGGTGCGGGTCAACAGCGTCCTCGGTCCGGGGCGGTTCGACGACTGCCGGTTCCCCGCCGTCGGGGGGCCGGCCGACTACGGGCTCCAGGTCACGGGCTCGAACCAGGTCCTGGTCTCGCGGTCGGTCGTCCAGGGGGAGAGCCCGGCGTCCGGCGACGGCGGCCTGGCGCTCTGGGTCGTCGCCTCGACCCTGACGCTGGTCGACACGAACGTGCGCGGCGGGGACGGCGCCGTGGCCGCGGGGAGCGGCCCGACCGACGGCGGGGACGCGCTCCTCGCGCTGTTCGGGGCGCACGTCGTCGCGGTCTCGGGCGACCTCCGCGGGGGCGACGCGGGCGGCGACCCGACCCCGGGCGCGTGCAGCTTCGGCGTCGCGGGGGACGGGGTGCGCGCGCTCGGGAACTCGACCGTCGGCCTGCGCGGCAGCTCCGTCGACCAGGTGCTCCCCGGCGAGGTCGGCCCGTTCCTCTGCGGCGGGGTGCCGGGCGTCTCCGGCATCGCCGAAGGCGGGAGCACGATCGTCTTCTCGGGAGTGACGCACCGCGGGTTCACGACCGGCGCCGGGGAGAACTCGCTCGTCCCCGCCGAGCCGGCGGAGCCCTTCCTGCTGGTGACGGGTCCGAACGCGCCCGGCACGAACGGCGTCCTCCGACTGTTCGGTCCGAGCGGTCAGCCGGCGCTGCTGATCGGCGCGCTCGACACGTCGTTCACCGAGGTGCCGGGCGTCGCCGGACCGCTCTGGCTCGACCCGGCCCTGGCGTTCTTCGTGGGCGTTCTCCCGACCGCGGGTCTCGACACCCCCGCGAACTGCCCCTACCCCGTTCCGAACGACGCGGCGCTCTCCGGAGCGTCGGCGCGGTTCCAGTGCGTCCTCCCGCAGCAGGGGGACCCGACCGGACCGGGCGCGGCCTCCACGAACGCCGTCGACGTGATCGTCCGGTTCTGAAGGGGGCGGCGCTCGGCGTCGGAGGCCCGGGGCTCGAAGGGGCGACGAGCACGCCGGCCGCGCCCCCGGGCGGTTCACCCGATCTTGACGCCGCGCTTCCCCGCCGCTCGCCGCGGACCGCGAACCTGATCGTCGTGGCGGAATCCGTGACGACGTCTCCGGCCGGCCGGCGCGCGAATCGAACGGCCCGCGGGCCGGGCGACCCGATCCGGCGATTCGCCCCGCCGCGGCTCCTCCGGCCGGCGCTGGTGCAGACGCTCCTCGCGAGTCGGCTGGTGCGCGGTCGGGGACGGGCGGGGCGCGCCCTGCTCGACGCGGCCCGGACGATCGAGCTCGACGCGGCCGGGACGCGGGTCACCGCCGTCGTCAACGAGCGACGCGGCGGCCGCCTGATCGTGATCGTGCCCGGTTGGCTCGGGAAGGCGGACACGCCGTACGTGCGGCGGGCGGCGGCGGTCCTCCACGACGCCGGGT
>JAUIEL010000701.1 GCA_030428825.1 bacterium | reverse complement strand
CGTCCGGCGTGGGTCTCCGGACGAACAGGTTCGCGCTGCGGGGTCGCTCTCGGAGCCACCTCCCCTTCTCGGCGACGGCCTCGTCGACGTGCACGTCTCACCCGATTGGGGGGAGTGAAGAGGGTCCTCGGTGAGCCCGCGAACGCACGGACGTTCGGGCGATTCGGTGCTCGCCGGCGAACCCATGGACTCCCCATTCCCATTGAAATCGGGTGAAACGGGTCTCTTGGGCGAGGCCGCCGGGGACGGGGAGGAGGAGTCCTCGAGAGCGACTCCCGCAGCGACTCACGACCTGCGTCGACCACGTCGACGTTCCCGCGAGGAGACGGAGCGGCCCGAGGACTCCTCCTCCCCGTCCCCGGCGGCCGTGGCGAACTCCCCGGTTCTGGTCCCGGCGAATCCCGTTTCACGCCCCGCGCGCAGCGGACCCCCGCGAAGCGGCCCCACGCTCCACGCGAAGTGGCCCCCGCCCCGCGCAGCGGTGTCACCGCCCCGCGCACCGGCCCCTCGCCCCGCGCGCAGCGACTTCCCGCCCTGCGCGTAGCAGTCGGCGATCCGCGACCGGTCGACGCACCGCGCGCAGCGGCCTAATGTCGAAAGTGTCGGCTCCCGGTGAACGCCATCGCGATCCCCGACTCGTCGCACGCCGCGATCACCTCGTCGTCGCGCCGTGACCCGCCGGGCTGCGCCACCGCCTTCACTCCCGCCGCCGCCGCCGCGTCGACGCCGTCGCGGAACGGGAAGAACGCGTCCGAACCCATCACGCTCCCCTGCGCCCGGTCGCCCGCCTTCTTCACCGCGATCTCGACCGAGTCGACCCGGCTCATCTGACCGGCGCCGGTGCCGACGAGCGCGCCGTCCTTCACCAGGACGATCGCGTTCGACTTGACGTGCTTGGCGACGATCCACGCCAGCCGGAGGTCGCGCGCGGTCGCCTCGTCCCCCTTCGCCTTCGTCACGAACTCGAACGGGTCGTCCGGGCCGCCGACGTCGCGTGACTGGATCAGGAGGCCGCCGCGGACCTTCCGGACCTCCGGCTCGTTCGGGTCGGACGCGCCGGTCCCGAACGCGAGGAGCCGCACGTTCTTCCCCCACTTCGGCCCGGTCCGGAGGTGCTCCGCGGCGTCTTCGTCGAACGACGGCGCGAGGATGCACTCGAAGAACGTGTCGGGGCCGGCCAGCGCGTCGGCCAGGGGGAGGTCGACCGGGCGGTTCAGGGCGACGATCCCCCCGAACGCGGAGAGCGGATCTCCCGCGAGCGCCCGCGCGAACGCGTCGAGCGCCGTCCCGGCCACCGCCGCCCCGCACGGGTTCGTGTGCTTGATGATCGCGCACGCCGGGTCGTCGAACTCGAGCGCGAGCTGCAGCGCCGCGTCCGAATCGAGGATGTTGTTGTACGACAGCTCCTTGCCGGAGAGCTGCGTCGCCGTCGCCAGCGACGGCTCGGTCCGGCCGGCGAGCGGCACGAACGACGCCGTCTGGTGCGGGTTCTCCCCGTACCGCAGCGCGCGCGGCGACTCGAACCGGAGGAACGTCCAGTCGATCGCCGGCGCGGCGCCGCCGAACTCGTCGCGGCGGGCGAGGAACGCGGAGATCGCCGCGTCGTACGCCGCCGTCCGCTGGAACGCCTTCCGCGCGAGGCGTCGCCGCGTCTCGAGCGAGAGCGCCCCGTCGGCGAGGAGCTCCTCCGCGAGCGGGCCGTAGTCGTCCGGATCGACCACCACCGCCACGTGGGCGTGGTTCTTCGCCGCCGACCGGAGCATCGACGGGCCGCCGATGTCGATGTTCTCGATGGCGTCCTCGAGCGCGACGTCCGGGGCCGAGGTCACGCGCTCGAACGGGTAGAGGTTCACGGCCACGAGGTCGATCGGGACGAGCCCGTGCTCCTCCATCTGCGCCCCGTGCCGCGGGTCGTCGCGCCGCGCGAGCAACCCGCCGTGGACCTTCGGGTGGAGGGTCTTCACCCGTCCGTCGAGCATCTCGGGGAAGCCGGTGAAGTCGGCGACGTCGGTCACCTCGAGCCCGCCCTCCCGGAGCACGCGCGCCGTGTTCCCGGTCGAGAGGAGCTCGGCCCCCTGCGCCGCGAGCGCCCGCGCGAACTCGACGGCGCCCCGCTTGTCGGTGAGCGAGAAGAGCGCCCGGCGGATCGTGGTCATGCGTCGTCTCCCTTGCCCGCCTTCACCTCCGGCCGGCCGGCCGCGACCCACCGGAGGAACCCCTGGATGAACGCGTCGAGGTCGCCGTCGAGGACCGCCTGCGCGTTCCCCTTCTCGACCCCGGTCCGGAGGTCCTTGACCATCGTGTACGGCTGGAGGACGTACGACCGGATCTGGTGTCCCCATCCGATGTCCATCTTCTCGCCCTGCAGCCCGCGGATCTCCGCCTCGCGCTTCTCCTCCTCGAGGGCGAACAGCTTCGCGCGGAGCATCTTCATCGCCGTCGCGCGGTTCTTGTGCTGGCTCCGCTCGTTCTGGCACTGCACGACGATCCCGGTCGGCTCGTGCGTGATCCGAACGGCCGAGTCGGTCTTGTTGACGTGCTGGCCGCCGGCCCCGCCGGCGCGGTAGGTGTCGATGCGGAGGTCGTCCTCCTTGATCTCGACCTCGATGTCCTCGCCGAACTCGGGCGTGACGTCGACGGCGCAGAACGACGTCTGGCGACGGTTCTGGGCGTCGAACGGCGAGATGCGGACCAGACGGTGCGTCCCGGTCTCCGACTTCAGGTAGCCGTACGCGAACTGCCCCTTCACCAGGAGCGTCGCCGACTTGATGCCGGCCTCCTCGTGGTCCTGGCGCTCGATGAGGTCCGCCTCGAACTCGCTCACCTCGCACCAGCGCAGGTACATCCGGAGACACATCTCGGCCCAGTCGCACGCCTCGGTCCCGCCGGCGCCGGCCTGGATCGACACGTACGCGTTCCGGTGGTCGTGCGGCCCCCCGAGCATCAGGGTCAGCTCGAGACGTTCGCACCCCTGCTCGAGCGCGTCGACCGAACGCCCCGCCTCCGCGACCGCGTCGTCCGACCCGTCCTCGTCGCCGAGTTCGACCAGCACCTCGGCGTCCTCCAGGAGCCGCGCCACGACGTGGTACGGCTCGAGGATCGCCTTCACTCGCTTGAGCTGCTGGACGACCTCCTGGGCGGCGTCGGGATCCGACCAGAAGTCGGTCGCCGCCATCCGCTCCTCGATCTCACCCTTCTCGCGGAGCTTCCCGGAGACGTCAAAGAGAGTCCTTCAGCTGGGTCACCCGGACGGACAGTTCCTGCAGACGATCGTGGATCTCGGACACGTCGGGCCTCCCGTGGGCGCCGTTCCGTTCGCGCCCCGTCGAACGACGCATCTTAGGAACCGTCCGGCGAAACGCCGCGGCCGGATCGGGAGAGATTCGGCCCGGGTCAGGAGAGCGCTTCGGCGACGGCGGCGGCGATCGCCTCCGGGTCGGCGAGCCCCCCGACCCCGACCTCGCCGCACGCGAGCCGCTTGTCGACCGGCTCGACGAACCGGAACCGCCGCCCCCCGTCGACCGCCCGCAGCG
>JAUIEL010000700.1 GCA_030428825.1 bacterium | reverse complement strand
CGCGCGGCTCCAGCACCCGGGGATCGCGACGATCTACGACGTCGGGGAGACGGACGACGGGCGCCGGACGATCGCGATGGAGCTGGTCGAGGGGACCCGCCTCGACCGCTGGCTCGCCGCCGAGGAGCGCCCGCTGCACCGGAAGCTCGAGCTGTTCCGCGGCATCTGCGCCGCGGTGCACTACGCCCACCTCCAGGGGGTCGTCCATCGCGACCTGAAGCCGACGAACATCCTCGTCGACCGCGGCGGCGACCCGAAGGTGCTCGACTTCGGGCTGGCGCAGCATCGCGCGGCGGAGGGCCCGCTCGCCGTCGCGCGCGAGGGCGCGGGGCGACGGATCGGGACGCTCCCGTACATGAGTCCCGAGCAGGTGACCGGCCGGTTCGAAGAGGTCGACGCGCGCTCCGACCTCTACTCGATCGGGGTGATGCTCTACCAGGCGGTGACCGGACGGCTCCCTTACCCGATCCACGCCGACCGCAAGGCCGAGGCGGTCCGTTCGATCTGCGAACTCATCCCGACGCCGCCGCGAGCGTTCGATCGCACCATCCCGCCGATCGTCGAGGAGATCGTGCTCCGCGCGCTCCGGAAGGATCCGTCCGAACGCTACACCTCCGCCGCGGAGATGCAGGACGACCTCGAGCGGGCCGGCGCGACGGTCGCGGCGAGCGGCGCCGGCGCGTCGGTGCTGACGCGGCCGACCACGTGGAGCCCCCCGTACCTCGCGAGCGTCCTGCTGGCGTTCGTCGCGCTCGGGCTCGGGCTCGGCGCCGCGATCACCGAGTTCCAGATCGATCGCCGGATGCGCTCCCAGGCGGCGGCGGCCGCGGAGGAGGACGACGGGACGTTCGGGACCGGTCGGTTCTTCTCGGACTGCATCGCCGACCTCGGCCCCGACGACATCGACCCCGCGCGGCCGGTCGAGTCGCTCCTCGACCACCTGGCCGGACGACTCGAGGCGGAGTCGGGCCTCTCGCCGCGCTCCCGGATGAAGATCCACACGATCCTCGCGAAGCGATACCGCGCGCTCGACCGGCTCGACTCCGCCGCGCGCCACTTCGGCCGGGCGTGGGAGCTGCGGCGCGACGACTTCGGCCCGGCCGACTCGCGCACCCTGAACGCGCGGGTCGGCCTGGCGAGCGTCCTGCTCCAGCTCGGACGGCTCGACGAGGCGGAGCCGCACGCCCGCCAGGCGCTGCACGAAGCGGAGCAGGCCGGCCTCGAGCTCGTCGTCCCGCGCGCGCGACGCGTCCTCGCGAACGTCGCCGAGGCGCTGGGGCACGAGCAGGAGGCCGCCTCCCTCCGCGCCGCCCTCGACGCCCCCCCGGACCTCGACGCCGACGCCATCGACTGACCGCGCCGTCGCGCCGCCCGTCTGCTATCCTCCCGCCTCACCGTCGCGAGGATGGCGGAACCGGCAGACGCGCCAGATTTAGGATCTGGTGGGGCAACCCGTGGGGGTTCGAGTCCCCCTCCTCGCACCAGCCTCCCTCGCACGAGATCGAACGGTTGGCGAGCGGTGATGATGGAGTGGCGCGTCGTACGCTCGGCGCGCACCGACCTTGATCCACGCCGTCGTTTCGCCCGAACGTCGCGAACGGAGACCCGTCAGAACCGCGTCAGGTTCAGGATCTGACGAAGGGAGCGCGCCGTGAGCCGCCGAGCGTTCGTCCCCGGAGCCCCGGTGTCCGACGACGACGACCACGTTCGCGCCAACGGGATGTGGTACGAGGAGTGGCAGAGCGGCTACCACGACATCCTCAGGGCCGGACACCGAAGACCGCGGTTCAAGTCGACGATCCTGGCGAAACTCCACTCACCGCACCCGCCCGATTTCCTCCACGCGGGACCGCTGGCCACGGTTCCCTTCCTCGTCTCCGACCGCGCCAGAAAACGGTTTCGACAAGCCGGTCTGTCCGGAATCCGCTTCAGCCCCGTCGAGGTGGTGAAGATCGCGACGAAGGGACTGCGAGAGCGCGCTCCGCGTCATGGCGAGCCCGAAGACGCGATCCTGAAGGCCAGGACTCGGCTCCCTCCCGTGGCCGCCCCCCGGCTTCACGCGGTCCGCGTGATCGGCAGACTGGAGGTCGTCCCCGAGCACGACTCCGGCCGGTGTCGCGGGACCGGGTTCGTCAGCCCGTTCGCTCTGCCCGAATCCGAATCGACTCCGGATCTCTGGATGCCGACCGTTCGAGGCCGCAGGTTGCGAGGGTGGGTCTTCTGCTCCGCGAGGTTCCGCGACGTCGTCCGGGAGAGCGAACTCTCGAACATCTCGTTCGAGGAATTCGGCGCGACCATGCGGCGCTATCGCCGTGAGTCTCGGGAGAAGGACCGCCTCGACTCGGATTGACTCGACGCCGCCCGGGTCGGGGTCGTTCGGCGTCGTCGTCCGTCGGGTCGCGAGAGACGTGGCGCTCCTCGCGCGGCTCGCCGCCACACTCCGTCACGGCATCGCGCAGACCCTCGTCGTGGCCGTCGTGTGGTTCTTCGTGGCCGCGCCCCTCGGAGATCTCGAGGAGCCGCCGGACGGAGCGGCGGCCGCGTGACCGACCGCGAACTCGACGAACGGCGGCCCGCGTCGCGGCGGAGAGGCGCCTCCCCGACTCGGACGTCGCTCCGCATCACCTGTCTCGATCCTCTCCCCCGGTCCGTCGCGGAAACCGCGTTCGCCCGGGCGGTCCGGCTCGTCTCCTCCCTCGTCCGCGAACCGCTCGAACCCGATCCCGGAGCCCCCGATGTCCCGCCTGCAGATCGTCGTCGCCGTCCTCCTCGCCTCCGCCGCGCCCGCCCTCGCGAAGAAGATCGAGGTCGGGAAGGGCGGCGCCTTCCCCACCATTCAGGCCGGCGTCGACGCCGCCGCGCCCGGCGACACGGTGGTCGTCGCGGCCGGCGTCCACGCGGAGAACGTGACGATCCCGGCGCCGCTCGCGGGGCTCACGCTGAAGGGCATGAACGGGGCCGTGATCGACGCCCGGCCGCTCGGCGCCGCGGGGTCCGGCCCCGGCCTGACCATCCTCGCGCCGGACGTGACCGTCCGCGCCCTGACGATCCGGAACGCCCGCGCCGGCGAGACGCCGGAGTCCGGCGTCGGCGTCGAGTCGTCGGGCGACCGCGTCCGCCTCCTCGACCTGGAGATCGTCGGCTGTCACGACGGCGCCGCGGGGCTCGACGGGGACGACGTCGTGGTCACGGGCGGTCGGTTCGACGCGAACCGCGGCGGCCTCGTGATCGACGGCGCCTCCGCCCGGGTCGAGGACGTGCGCGTCCGGACCGACGAGCGGGACGGCGTCCGCGTCACCGGCCCCGACGCGCGGATCGAGCACTGCCGGATCGAGACGGTCTTCCGGAGCGGGATCGTCGTCCTCGGCGACGGTGCGAGGGTCCTCGACTGCCGGATCGAGGGGACGGGGCTCCGCGGCGTCGACGTCCTCGGAGTCGACGCGCTCGTCCGCGACAACGAGATCGCGACGACGGACAAGGAGGGTCTCCGCGTGGAGGGGCCGTTCCCGACGATCCGCGGCAACCGCGTGGAGCGG
>JAUIEL010000699.1 GCA_030428825.1 bacterium | reverse complement strand
CGGCCCGGTGCTCGGGCTCGGGTTCGACGACTGCTCGAGCTTCCGGAGCGTGATCATGCTCTCGGTCTTCTTGGCGTCGGCGAACTCGCCGTAGATCGTGTACTGGAAGTTCAGCTGCGGCGACGCGCCGAACATGACGAAGAACTGGCTGCCGGCCGAATGCGGGTCGGGCGTACGCGCCGCGGCGAGGAGTCCGGGCCGGTCGTAGACGTGCCGCTTGTCCGCCTCGAGGTCGAGCGTGTACCCGAGGTTCCCGCCCCCGCGACCGTCCGGCGACCCGGCCTGGACCATGAACCCGCGCCCGGTCCGGTGCGACGTGTTCCCTTCGTAGAACCCGACGAGCGCGAGGTAGATCGCGTTCGAGACGTGCATCGGCGCGAGGTCCGGCCGGAGCTCGAACGTCATCGGGCCGTGGTTCGTCTCCATGTGCAGGAGGTACCTCTTCCCCGACGTGAACTCGAGCCGCGGCGGCCGCGGGAGGAGCATCCGCCAGTTCGGCTTCGACTTGTCGATGGTCCGGCCACGCTCGTCCGGCTCGCCCTCGTGCTTCGCGATGAAGTCGAGCATCGCCCGCGTCGCCGGGTCGGACCGGAGCTCCTCCGCACCCGCGCCGGCGTGCGCCGTGCCTCCGGCGCCGCCGTCGGCCGGCCCGGCGCCCCCGTCGCCCATGGACGGCAGGTCCTGCTTCGAGCACCCGACGAGCGCCGGGAGCAGCGCGAACGGCACGAGCGCCACCTTCGACCACGACTTCCGCATCACGATCCTCGCCCTCCGACGGACGGCCACGAAACGGGCCAGTCTATCGGTCGGGGAGGGCGGGGGAAGGACCGGTCGGCGCGCCCCCGCGGATCCGCCGATCAGCGCCGGACGACCGACGCGATCTTCCCCGCCAGGGCGCGCAGCGTCTCGTCGTCGGACGCGGCGGCCTCGTCGCGCATCCTCTTCGCCGCCGGGAGCGTCCGGAGCGGCGTCTTCTCGTCGACGGTCAGGAGGAGCAGTCGTGCCTTCACCCGCGGGTCTCGCTCTTCCGCGAACACCCGGGCCAGCGTCTCCGCGCCCGAGACCGGCGCCGCGGTCGAGCGGGCGAGCCGGACCACGGCCGCGTGCCGCGTCGAGGGGTCGTCGGACGCGAGCGCCTCGACGGCCCGCGCCCGCTCCCGCCGCCCGGCGATCCCCACCGTGACGATCACGAGGAACGTGACCAGCGCCGCCCCGCGCACGACGCCGACGCGCCCCCGGAGGAGGGCCGCGAGGCCGGCGACGAACAGCAGCGTGCCGATCGGCGCGAGCTCCTGCAGGAGGCGCTTCGCCGGGCCGTCCCCGTACGGGCGCGTCCTCGACGACGGTCCGGCGGCGATCGCGGCCTCGCCGACCGCCGCCGCCGCCGCCGCCTCGACGCGCTCCCGCGGGACGGTCTCGAGCGACGCGCCGGCCGGGACGCGACGGATCCAGATCGAGAACCGCGCGTCGTCGACGTCCCGAAGCCGGAGCCCCGGCCCGACCGGGCTCCCGAACCCGATCGAGCGGAACGGCACCCCGTCCCCCACGTCGATCGTCCGGCGCCCGAGACGCGCGCCGCGGAGGGTCCAGAAGTGGTTCGCGGCCAGGGTGCGCGCGGTGAACGAGAGCTCCTCGAACCGTTCCTCGGACGGCCACGTCAGCTCGAGCGTCGTGCCGAGGCCGTCGAGGTCGACCTCGAGCTCCCGGCCGTCGTCCGGGAGCGGCACGGTCGCGACGCGGACGCCGCCCGGACGGACGAACCCGCCGGGGAGGGTCTCGATCGTGAGAACCTGCGCGCGGTCGTCCGGCGCGCCAGGCGGTGCCTCGGCGATCCGGACGGGGAGCGCGTCCGGCCCGCGGCTCGGGAACGGACCGAACTCCGCGACGAGCACCGCGCCGACCAGCCCCGCGCCGAGGAGCGTGAGGGCGAGGTGCGGTCTCGCCGATCGCGAAGCCGGACCCGGGCGGTGACGCGTCGAGACGGCGAACAGGAGGCCGCCGCCGCCGAGCACGACCAGGAGGAGCAGCAGGAAGGTGGAGATCGAACTCATGATCGGGTCTCTCCTCTCACTTCGATCGGATCGGTCGGGTCGGTCGGATCGGTCACTTCGGCCCGGCGGGCTCGACGCCGCGCGCGGTCAGCCACAGGAACGCGGTCCCGAGGACGGCGACCAACACGAGGACGAGGACGACCGCCCCCACGCCGGAGCGCTCCCCGCCCCCCTCGGCCACGGCGCCGTTCGACGCGACCTCCAGCCGCTCGACGCCGCGCCGCCCCCACAGGTACGCGAGCGGGACGAACGGCAGGAGGACCGCGCCGACGGTGACCGCCATCGCCTCCGTGTCGACCCCCGGCTCATCGGGCATCCGGAGCCAGCCGAGGACGCCGCGCAGCACGCCCGCCGCGAACAGCCACGCGAGCAGCGCCGCCGCCGCGCCGAGGATCCACGCCCCGGACCGGTGGTTCAGCACCTGCTCGGGGCGAGCCTCCCGCGCCGCGGCCCCGAACCCGATCGCGTAGACGAGGAGCGTCGCCGCCACGACCGGCGCGTAGAACCCCGCCCTCAGCGCCGCGGCCGCGACGTCGCCGTCGAGCGGCTCGACGAACAGGGTCATGAACCGGCGATGCAGGTCGACCGCGTCCGCCAGCCCGAACAGGACGAGCAGCGCGAACAGCGGGACGAGTCCGAGGCCGAACCGCAGGCGGAACCAGTCGCGCCGCGCGATCGGCCGCGTGAAGACGAACTCCCGCGCCCCCCACATCGCCTCGTCCCCGCCGATCCGGACGCCCATCGACGCGGCGAGGAACCCGCCGAGGAGGGCGAAGCCGGCCGCCCGGTCGAACGGCAGGACGGTCACCAGGACCAGCGCCGCGCAGGCGTAGTCGATCAGGAGCGATCGGTGGACCGCCCACTCCTTGCGCGCCGTCGCCCGACGGAGCGCCGCGCGTCGCGCGGACCGGTCGGCCGGCATCGTCGTCGTCGCGAGCATCAGAGGCTCCTCTCTTCGCGGCCGTAGGCGATGAAGATCTCCTCGAGCGGGAGGTCGACGACGGCGACGTCGGCCCCCTGCGTGCGCGCCGCCTCGACCGCGCGCCCGTCGTCGTACCCCTCCACCGTCACCATCCACGCCTCGCCGACGCGCTGCCGCCGCAGCGTCCCGGGGAGCTCGACGTCGTCGATCGACCGGCCGTTCGCCGGGACGAGGCGGAGCGTCTTCACCCGGTCCTTCAGGTCGTCGAGGTTCGACTCGACGCGACGGCGCCCGCGCTCGATCAGGACGACCCGGTCGGCGACCCGCTCGACGTCCGCGAGGAGGTGCGTCGAGAAGAGGACCGACATCCCCTCGGCGCGGAGCATGTCGAGGACGACCTCCAGGAACTCGCGACGGATCACCGCGTCGAGGTTCGCGGCCGGCTCGTCGAGCACGAGCAGCCGCGGTCGGAACGCGAGGTTCAGCGCCAGCGCCACCTTCCGTCCCTCGCCGAGCGAGAGCGACCCGACCGACCACGCCGGGTCGAGCCCGAGCCGGTCGACCAGG
>JAUIEL010000698.1 GCA_030428825.1 bacterium | reverse complement strand
ATTCGCGGCACGCGATGGACGAGTACGCGTCGCAGTCGATCGAGGACTTCATGCTGACCGAGAGGTTCGCCGAGGGGCGCGCCTTCTACGACCGAATCCTGACGTCGTACCCCCTCACGATCCCGTTCCTCCTCTCGTTCGAGAAGCTGCGCGAGCTCGAGGTGGCCGAGCGGAACCACCGCGAGGTCGAGAAGTACCGGGCGGAGGTGGAGGCGGTCGACGCGGAGGGGCGGCTCAAGCAGGCGCGCATGTTCAAGGAGGCGGCGTTCGGGGCGCGGCACCACGGGGACCTGGAGCGGGCGCGCGAACTCCTGCAGAAGGCGCTCGAGCTGACCGGTCCGGACGACCCGCTCGGCGTGCGGACCGCGATCGGCGAGCTCGACGAGTACCTCGGCTCGGCGCGACGGCTGAAGAGCGAGGCGCAGTTCTATCGGAACGCCGGTCGGTTCGAGGAGGCGCACGCGCGCATCTCGGCCCTCGCCCTCGAGTACCCGAGCGCCCCGGACGCGCGTGAGGTGAAGCTCCCGGTGCGCGTGACGAGCGACCCGCCTCGGGCCCGCGTGTTCGTCGACGGCCGCCCGGTCACGATCGGCGACGACCGGTTCCGCGTCGTGGCCGAGACGCCGTTCGTCGTCGACCTGGCGCCCGACCGCGAGGTCGAGGTGCGCCTCGAGCTCGACGGCTACGCCCCCGCGACGCGGCGCCTCCGCGCGACCGATCGCCCGGAGGTCTCCATCCCGCTCCCGCGCCGCCCGGAACGGAACACGATCCTCTCCGCGGACGCGGCGTGGCCGTTGGCGACCGACGGCTCGGTCGTGGTGGCGGCGCTGCGGGGCGGACGCGTCGCGGCGCTCGACGTCGGGTCGCTCGAGGCCCGGTGGATCCGGAAGGTCGACGACCTGCGCGACGTCTGCGCGCCCCCCGCGATCTTCGACGGCGTGATCGCGGTGCCGGTCGGGCCGGACCGCATCGTCCTGCTCGACTCGCGCGGCGGCACCGCCGGTTCGATGTCCGTCCCCGGGCGCCCGGTCGGGCCGCCGATCCGGGCCGGCGATCGGGTCGCGGTGGCGACGGCGGGAGGCGGGCTCGCGGCGGGGCGGTACGGCCAGTCGCTCGCGGCGGTCGACCTGCCGACCGAGCTGACCGCGGGGCCGATCGCGCTCGACGACGGCAGGATCGCCTTCGGCGGGCGGGACGGAAACGTCTGGCTCCTCCGGGCCGACGGCACGCTCACCTCGGTGTCGCACGGCGGCTACGTCGTCGGCGCGGTGACGGCGCTCGCGGCCGACGGCGGCCAGCTCGCGTTCGGCGACCGCGGCGGCGGGGTCTTCGTCCACGACCTGTCGGCGGGCCGGCTCCTCTCCCAGTCGGCGGCGCTCCCGGGCGAGGTCGAGGAGCTCTCGATCCGGCGCGGGACCGCCGTCGCCTCGGCCGGCACCCGGATCGTCTCGATCGAGGCGACGACGGGGACGGTGCGAGGGACGGTCGAGGAGGACGTCGCGGTCCGCCTCGCCGCGGGGGGCGACGAGGTCGTCGCCGCGTCGACGTCGGACGGCCGCGTGCTGCTCCTCGAGCGGGGGACGCTCGTCTCCCGGGGGCTGTACGCCGCCGACGCGCCGATCCCGGTCCGGGGCGCGATGACGGGCCGGCTGGCCCTCTTCGCGGCCGCCGGCGGGAAGATCCTCGGCATTTTCTCCCCAAGCCGGCCGTGACGCGTGGTCGATAAGTCGACGACCTGACCGAGTTCTCGACCGTCCCTCCCGAGGCACCATGGGATTCCTGTCCGGCTCCAAGGAGAACGTCCGCCTCACCCGGTGGAAGGAAGAGCTCGAGGCCGAGCCGCGTCCGCACGGCTTCGCCGAGCTCGCGCGGGCGTATCTCGTCCGGGGGGAGCACGACGCGGCGCGCGACGTGCTCGAACGGGCCGAGACCCTCTTCCCGGACAACGACGAGGTCCGCCGCGTGCGGGTCCTGCTCGCCGGCGCCGAGGGGCACGAGCGGCTGACCGAGGCGAAGGAGGCGGTGCGGAAGTCGCCGTCGGCCCAGTCGTACCTCGAGCTCGCGGACGCGTACCGGTCGGTCGGGCGCTCCGATCTCTGCGTCGAGACCCTGCGCGACCTGATCGACCGGTTCGGCGATCACGGGACGGCGCTGGTCCAGCTCGGCGAGATCCGTTGCCAGCGCTTCCGCGACAACCTCTCGTCGACCGACGGCGTCGCGGCCGAGGAGCTCCTCCGCCGCGCGGTCGAGGCCGAGCCGGCGGCGCTGAAGCCGCGGTTCCTCCTCGCGGAGATCTACTACCGGATCGGCGCGAGCGAGCGGGCGCGGGTCCACCTCGAGACGCTGATCCGGGACGAGCCGAGCCACGAGCGGGCCGGCATGCTCCTGGAGGCGCTCGGCGCGTCGGGCGGCTCGCCCGACGACGAGGACGTCCTGTCGCTGCTCGGCGACGTCGAGGAGCGCATGTCGTTCGCGCCGATGCCGTGGGAGACCGCGCCGGACGGCGAGTCCGAGGGCGAGTTCGCGGCCGATCCGGACCACGAGCTGACGCGCGTCGCCGACGAGACCGGCGCCGCGATGGCGTGCCTCATCGGGAAGGACGACGCGGTCTGGTCGACCGGACCCGCGACCCGCCTCGAGGAGGTCGGTCCCCGGCTCCGCGACGTCTTCCAGCGCGCCGCGCGCGGCATGGAACTCGGCAGCCCCTCCAGCCTCATCATCGAGGGGGAGCGCGGCGCCATGGTGATGGAGATGAAAGGCGCCGCGGCGATGTCCCTGGTCGTCGGCGAGCGCTCGGACGCGGCGGACGCGGCGATCGGCGCGCGCGACGCCGTGGAGAGGCTGGTGAGGAACTCATGAGGGAGGTCATCTCGGAGCTGAAGGACCGCGTCGGAGTGCGCGGCGCGCTCGTGCTGACGCCCGACGGCGTCGTCATCGCCGCCGACCTCTGCGACGGCCTCGACGCGAACTCGGTCGCGGCGCTCGCGAGCGCCTCGGTCGGCCTCGCGCTGCGCGCGGCGACGACGCTCGATCTCGGCGCGCCGCGGCGGGTCACGCTCACGGCCCGGTTCGGCCGGCTCGTCTTCGTCCCGTTCGAGGAGTTCGTCCTCGCCGTCGTGATCGAGCCCGGCCTCGACCTCGACCTGACCCTGTTGGAGATCGCGGGCCCGGCGCGGCGCCTGCGCAACCTGTCGAAGCTCGACTCCCCGACCTGAATCGTCACCGGCGGGCTCGGCGCCCCGCGTCGGAATAGGAAGGAACACCGATGGTCCAGATCAACTTCGCTCGCAAGGAGATCAACTGCAAGCTCGTGTACTACGGCCCGGGGTTGTCCGGAAAGACGACCAACCTCGAGATGGTGCACGAGAAGACGCCCGGCAATTCGAAGGGCGAGCTGACCTCGATCTCGACCGACGGCGACCGGACGCTCTTCTTCGACTTCATGCCGCTCGACCTCGGCGAGATCGCCGGCATGAAGACGAAGTTCCACCTCTACACCGTCCCGGGCCAGGTCTACTACAACTCGACCCGCAAGCTCGTCC
>JAUIEL010000024.1 GCA_030428825.1 bacterium | reverse complement strand
ACGGCTTCGACGAGTCCATGCTGAAGTGCCTCGACCTCGACGGCCGCGAGCGCTGGCGCAAGCGCGGTCTCGGCATGGGCGCGCTGACCGGCGCCGGGGAGCGGCTGCTACGGGCTCGGGTACCACCCGATCTTCGACCTCGTCTGGACCCTGACCGACCCCGGGACCGGGACGCGCGAGCTGACCGCGATCGACGGGAACCCGGCGAACCCCTCGTTCGGCGCGCAGATGTTCAACACCGTGAACATGGCCGGCGGGACGAACCTGGTCGAGATCTGGAGCATGTCGCGTTCGGGGAACCTCGCCGCGGTGACGACGCTCCTCCCGAACAACCTGATCCTCGTCGACACGAACCCGCAGAGCCCCACGTTCCTGCAGGTGATCCATCAGTCGCCGGTCCCGGCCAGCCCGGGCGCCCTCTTCTCGCTGATCACCGACGTCGAGATCACGCCGGACGAGGAGTACGCGGTGATGGTGGTCCAGAACGTCCAGGTCCCGACGGACGTGGCGCGCTTCCACATCCCGACGCTCACCTGGGTCGACCACGATCCGTCCACGCCGCTCACGATCGAGCACATCGGTCCGAACAGCGTGCCGGCGCTCGCGATGCCGGACTCGCCGACCTGGATCGACTTCGCCAGCCACGGCTCGTTCGCGGCGCTCGGCGGGATCGGAAACTGCGGGTGGGTCGGCCGGCTCGACTTCGACCTCGCCGACCCGTCGGTCTGGTCGTTCACGCCGTTCCAGGTCGGCACCGGCTACCCGAACGCGTGGGGCGGCGGCCTCTCCCCGGACGACGCCACGATCGCGGTCACCAGCTGGGACGCGAACGGTTGCGTCAGCTCGACCAGCGGACCGGCCCTTCACTTCTTCGACGCCACGAACGGGAGCCAGCTCGGGACGACCAACCTCCCGGTGAACGGCGGCTCCTCCACGCTCCAGAACCTCTACACGGTCGTCTGGAGGTAGGTCCGGCGGCCCTCGGACGAGGGCGTGCGGGGCCGCGACGCCCCCCGCGGACGAGACGTCGGCGCGAGTCCCCGCGCCGGCGTCTTTTTCTGTCATCATGGCCAAGGGGTTCGCGGCCGGGATCCGCGTCTCCACCGCCGGCCGCCCGGCCGGACTCGCCCTCAGGAGGAAACCACATGCTTCGGTCCCGTTCGTCCCTCGCCGCCGTCGCCTTCTCGCTCGCCGCGCTCCCGCTCGGAGCGGCGGCGACGCTCGACGTCCCCGCCCAGTACCCGACGATCCAGGCCGCGATCGACGCCGCGAGCTCGGGCGACACCGTCCAGGTCGCCTCCGGCGTCTACGTGGAGACGCTCACGCTGAAGGCCGGCGTCGCGCTGAAGGGGGCGGGCTGGAAGACGACGGTCGTCGACGGGGACCAACAGGGGAACGTCATCTCGGTGACGAACGCGAACGTGTCGTCGTTCTCGATCGAGGGGTTCACGATCCGGAACTCCGATCAGAGCGGGAGCGGCTTCTCGAACAACGGCATCTTCGTCAACGGCGCCGCCTGCTGCAGCGTCGTCTCGAACGCCACGATCCGCGAGTGTCGCATCGAGCACTGCGGCCGCGGCATCTGCATCAAGAACGTCCACGGCGGCACGATCACGATCGAGCGGAACCAGATCGTCGACATCCTCTACGTCGGTGTCGATCCGTACCTCGGCGCGACCGTCATCCGGAACAACACGATCGTCGGCTGCGGCACCGCCGGCTACTACGACCACTCCGGCGGCGGCGGCGGGAACCTGCTCGAGAACAACATCATCGCGTTCAACGGGACGTACGGCGTCCGCACGCACGCGCAGACCCCGATGACCGTCCGGTACAACGACGTCTACGGCAACGGGACGAACTACTTCCAGTCGAGCGGCGCCGGCTCGAGCTGGAACCCCTCCCCCGGCACGAACGTCTCGATCGACCCGACGTTGGTCGACCTCTCGGGGTTCGACGTCCACCTCGCGCCCGGCACGGCGATGATCGACCTCGGGAACCCGGCCACGCAGGACCCGGACGGCACGGTCGCGGATCTCGGCGCGCTCCCGTACGACGGCGCCTACGTCCCGCCCTCGCTCACCCCGTTCGGCGCGGCGTGCGGCGGCCTCGCGTTCGTCGCCTCCGGCACGCCGTGGGTCGGTTCGGTCGGCCTCGTCGAGCTCGCCCTCTCCGGCGCGCCGCCGTCGGCGCCGGTCTTCCTCCTCGCCGGCCCGTCCGGCTTCCCGTGGGGCGGCCTGTCGTTCCCGTACGCGTTCGGCCCCGACGCGCCGGGGTGCTTCCTGAACGCGCCCCCGGTGCTCGTGTTCGGCCTCGCCGCCGACGCGAGCGGCGCGCTCTCGTTCGTCACCGCGATCCCCGCCGACCCGACCCTCGTCGGGATCCCGATCGACCTCCAGTGGGCCGCGTCGTCCCCCGGCGCCAACCCGATCGCCTACCTCTTCTCCAACGGGATGAGGCTAGTGGTCGGGGATTGAGGAACGCGTTCGGGAACGTCTGCGCGTTCGCCACGGCGGGCGCCGGAGGAGGGACGAGCTCTCCGACCCGCTGTCCTAGACGCTGCGCGGCTTGGAACGCGTTCGGGAACGTCTTCGCGTTCGCCACGGCGGGCGCCGGAGGAGGGACGAGCTCTCCGACCCGCTCACGTCCTCGCGCGATGAGTCCGGCTGGGTCTCCGCCCGGTTTCGAGTCGCGCTGCGGGGTCGCTCTCGGAGCCTCATCCCTCCTCCGGCCCCGCCTCGCCCGCTTCGGACTTCCTCACCCGATTCCTTTGGTGAGAGAGGGGGAGTCCGGAGATGACCTATGAGGGTCGCTGGCGCGGAGGTCCGACGTCATCGTCGGCCTCTCGCGTCAGCGCGCTCTCCCTTGCTCTCCCCTGCTCTCTCCTGCTCTCCCTTGCTCCCCCTTGCTCCCTCTCACCCTCCTCAGCACTCCCATCAGCATCGCCTGGTCCGAGCGCGTCGGTTCGGCGCGGTCGAGGAGTCTCGCCATCCTGGTGGTGATGCGGTCGATCAGGCCGGGGTCGGGGTGGTTCTCGTAGTCGAGTTCGACGAGCAGGTCGCGGAGGTGGTCGACGAGGTGGCGGCGTTCGGCGGCGGTGAGCGGGGGGGCTTCGTCGGGGGTGGTGGTGAAGCTCGGGGCCTCGTGGTCGGTCGACGCGGCGCGGAGCTGGTAGGCGGCGAGGAGGACGGCCTGGGAGAGGTTGTAGACCTGGCGTTCGCGGGCGGCGGGGATGTTGACGAGGAACTGCGCGGCGTCGGTCTCGGACTTGGTGAGGCCGCGGTCCTCGCGTCCGAACAGGAGACAGACGCGTCCGGTCCGCTCGGCCTCGAGGAGGCGGGGCACGGCGTCCTCGAGGAGGACGACGTCGCGGAGGTCGCGGCGGGGGCGGGCGGTGAACGCGGCGACGAGGACGGCGTCCTCGACCGCCGCGTCGACCGAGTCGAACCGCTTCGCGCTCCGGAGGACGTCGAGGGACTTCCAGGCCATCTTCCTCGCCTCACCGTCGAGCTCGGGCGGGTTGACGAGGCGGAGGCTGTCGAAGCCGCCGTTCTTGATGGCGCGGCAGGCGGCGCCGACGTTGCCGGGTTGGCGCGGCTCGACGAGCACGAAGGAGATGCGCGGGCGGGGAGGGGGCGGCATGGAGGGATCGTACGGGAACCGGCCGCTCAGCCGAGGCCCGGGCCGCGCCAGAGCATCGCCGCGCCGAGGCCGACGAACAGCAGGGCGGCGAGGTAGTGCAGCCACCGGGGGTCGAGCCACGACTTCAGCCACGCGGCGACCAGCACCGCGACGGCGGAGGAGGCGGCGAGGGCGGCGGTCGCGGCGAGCCAGACGACGAAGGGGTTCCGATCGGCGGCGAGGCCGAGGAGGGCGAGCTGCGTCTTGTCGCCGAGCTCGGCGAGGAACACGAGCCCGAACACGGTCCAGAAGGCGGTCATGATCGCTCCGACGGGTTCCTTCGCCGCCACAGGAGGAGCGGGACGGCGAACGCGAGAGGGACGAAGTAGTAGATCACCCGGTAGACCAGCAGGCCGGCGAGGAGGACCGCCGGGTCCTGGCCGGGGCGGAGGAAGAGGACGACGGTCTCGAACACGCCCATCCCGCCCGGGACGTTGCTCACCATGGCGAGGATCTGGGCGAGGAAGAAGATCCCGAGCACGTCGAGGTAGCCGTCGAGCGGGAGGACCGCCCAGACGACCGACGCCGCGAGCAGCCAGTCGAGCGAGGAGACGAGCACCTGGCCGCCGAAGATCCGGACGCTCGGGCGCTCCAGCGTGACGCCCTTCACGCGGAGGTGGCCGCGTTCGGAGGCGACCCAGGCGAGCGCCGCCGCCCCGACGCCGAGCGCGACCAGCCCGAGCGGCCGGCTCGTCTCGATCGGCAGCGTGTCGGACGGGATCGGCAGCGCGAGGCGGGTGAGGAAGGCGCCGCCGAGGAAGACGAACCCGACCCAGAACGTCAGGTTGCAGAAGAGGATCACCTTCGCCGAGTCGAGGAGGGAGAGGCCGCGGCGGGCGTAGAAGTGGTAGCGCGACGTGCCGCCGGAGAGGAAGGACATCCCGACGTTGTGGCTGATCGCGTAGCTGACGAACGAGACGCGCGCCGTCGTCGGGTACGGGAGGGGACGCCCGACGTACCGGAGCGCGAGGACGTCGTAGCCGGTCAGCACGACGTAGCTCGCCGCCGTCAGCGCGAGCGCGAGGGCGACGCGCGCCGGCGACGTCGCCTCGAGCGCGGCGAGGATCTCGTCGACGCCGGTGTTCCGGAGGAAGTGGGAGAGCGCGAACAGCGCCAGCCCGAACAGGAGGACGCCCAGGAGGGGGCCGACGAACTTCACGCGACGCTCCGGGCTCCGGCGACGGGGGCGAGAGTCTACCAGTCCGTCGCGAAAGCGCCGCGGTCGAGAGGGGCCGCCGTCGCCCGGCGGGACTCCTCGCCGGGACACGCGACCGGCCCTCCGGCCCGGTCGCGCCGCTACGCGTCGAGCGTCCCCTCCGCGGCGTCGGCGCGGAAGTCGGGGAGGCCGTGCCCGTTCTGGCGGCGGCGGTGCTCCTCGACGCGGTGGCGCACGATCTCCCCCTCGACCATGTAGATCACGTCCTCGGCGATGTTCGTCGCGTGGTCGGCGATCCGCTCGAGGTTCCGGAGCGCGCCGAGGAGGTGGAGCGTGTCGCCGATCCGGTTGACGTTCGTCTGCATGAACGCGGACGCCTCCCCGAGGATCTCGCGGTAGAGCCGATCCGGCTCGACGTCCATGTCCCACACCCGCAGCGCCAGCTTGGCGTCTCGTCGCACCAGCGCGTCGAGCCCCTGCTTCACCATCCGCTTGCTCACCGCGGCCATGCGGGAGACGTCGGGGCGGAACGGGAGGGTCTCGACGGCGGCGAGCACCTCCGATCGCTCGGCGATGTTCACCGCGAGGTCGCCGATCCGCTCGAGGTCGGAGTTGATCTTCATCACCGCGGTGACGAGTCGCAGGTCGCTCGCCACCGGCTGCCGGAGCGCGAGGATGTCGAGGCACTTCTCCTCGACCTCGAGCTCGAGGTCGTCGACGACGTGATCCCCCTCGATCACCTCGGCGCCCGCCTCGAGGTCCCCGGAGAGCAGCGCCCGCAGCGACTTGTCGACCGCCTCCTCGACGATGCCGCCGATATGGAGGATCTGCTTCAGGACCTGGTCGAGGTCCTCCTCGATCTGCTTGCTCATCAGAAGACTCCGCCCATGAGGCGTCGGCGAACGTGATTGCGGAACAGGATCGCGGTGAGGTTCAGCGCCACGACCAGCACGAGGAGGAGGAGCGCGGTCGCGTACACGATCGGCTTCGACGCCTCGATGTTCGGCGACTGGAACGCGAGGTCGTAGATGTGGAACCCGAGGTGCATGAACTTCCGGTCCGCGTGGAGGTACGGCGCCGTCCCGTCGATCAGCGGGCTCGGAGCGAGCTTCATCACCCCGGTCAGCATCAGCGGCGCGACCTCGCCCGCGCCGCGCGCGATGGCGAGGATGACCCCGGTCAGGATACCCGGCAGCGACGCCGGGAGGATCACGGTGCGGATCGACTGCCACTTCGTCGCGCCGAGCGCGAGCGCTCCCTCGCGCTGGGCGCGGGGCGTCGCGCGGAGCGCCTCCTCGGTCGAGATGATGACGACCGGCACGGTCAGGAGGGCGAGCGTCAGCGACGCCCAGAGGAGCCCGCCGGTGCCGAACACGGCGCCCGGCTCGTCGGCGAAGAAGACCGAGTCGATCCCGCTCCCGACGATGTGGATGAAGAACGCGAGCCCGAACATGCCGAACACGATCGAGGGGACGCCGGCGAGGTTGCTGACCGCGAGACGGACGAGGCGGACGAGCGGCCCCTGCTTGGCGTATTCGTTCAGGTAGAGCGCCCCGACGACCCCGAGCGGCACCACGGCGAGGGTCATGATGAGCACCATCAGGACCGTCCCGAGGATCGCGGGGAAGACGCCGCCGGCGGTGTTCGACTCGCGCGGCTGCGCGGCGAGGAACTCCCAGACGCGGGAGACGTAGACGCCGGCCTTCGCGAGCGTCCCCATCGAGTTCGGGCGGACCGTCCGGACGACCGCGGCGAGGGGGATCTCGATCTCCTGGCCGTCGGAGAGGAGGTAGTGGCCGATCAGGCTCGCCTCGTCGACGTCGGGCGCGAGCTTGCCGTGGATCCGCTCCTCCTCCGCCTCCTCGACCAGCTCGTCGTAGCGGTCGAACCAGTCGGCGTCGGTCGAGCGCAGCACGACCTCGCCGTCGCGCCGGGCCTCCGCGAACCTCCCGATCCGCGGCGACCAGGTGAGGGTCTCGACCAGGAGCGCGTCGTCCGGCCTGGTGATCGACGCCACCTGGTCGTCGTCGATCCAGACGAAGTCGGCGGGGAACTCCTTCGGGTTGCCGACGCGGTACTGGGTGCGCGTGCCGCCGTCGGCGCCGGGGATCTCCTCCTCTCCCCACTCGATGCCGAGGGAGATCGTGCCGTCCTTCTGCTCGACCTGCTGCAGGTCGCTCGGCCAGAAGAAGCCGAGGCCGTTCAGCAGCAGCAGCACGATCACCCCGAACACGAGCGTGATCATCAGGATCAGCGTCCCGCCGGTCGCGAAGACCCAAGGCTCGCCCTTCCGGACCGACTTCCCCTCCGTCGACCGGAGGCTCTCGGGCTTCGAGGGCGGATCGTCCCGGCGGCCGTCGCCGCTCTCGACGCGGTTCACCACTTCGCGTACCTCCGGCGCAGACGTTCGCCGACGACCTCCGCCGCCGTGTTCGCGAAGAACGCGAAGGCGAACAGCAGGCAGCCGGAGAGGAAGAGCACGCGGTAGAGGGTCCCGCCGACCGGGGCCTCGGGGATCTCGGTCGCGATCGCGGCGGAGATCGTCCGCATGCCGTTGAACGGAGAGATGTCGAGGATCGGCGTGTTGCCGGTCGCCATGACCACGATCATGGTCTCGCCGATCGCGCGGCCGAAGCCGAGCATCAGGGCGGCGAAGATCCCCGGGCTCGCGGCCGGGAGGACCAGGCGCCACGCGGTCTGCCAGCGGCTCGCGCCGAGCGCGGACGACGCGGCGCGGAGCGCCTGCGGGACGTTCGACATGGCGTCCTCGGCGACCGTGAAGATGATCGGCATCACCGCCAGGCCGAGCGCGATGCCGACCACGAAGCAGTTCTGTCGGTCGTACGCGACGTTCCACTCCTGGACCAGCCACGCCCGCAGGTCGCCGTCGAACAGGAACCCCTCCATCGACGGCGCGGCGAACGTGGCGCCGAGGCAGGCGGCGGCGAGGAACGGGAGCGAGAACGAGAGCTCGCGGCCGAGCGCGATCCGCTGGCGCGCCTTGTTCGACAGCAGGCGGAAGACGATCACCGTCGCGCCGAGGCCGAGCGGCAGGAAGACGATCAGGTTGAAGAACGCCTGCAGGTGCTTGTCGATGATCGGGCTCAGCCACAGGCCGGCGAGGAACCCGACGACGACCGACGGCAGCGCGCCCATCAGCTCGATGGTCGGCTTGACGAAGCCGCGCATCCGACGGCTCGCGAACTGGCTCGTGAACATCGCCGCGAGGATGGCGAGCGGCGTCGAGAAGAGCATCGCGTACAGCACGCCCTTCAGCGACCCGAAGACGAGCGGCACCAGCGAGTACTTCGGCTCGTTGTCGTCGGTGCCGCCGCTCGTCTGCCAGACGAACTCCGGCTGGTCGTACCCCTCGTACAGCATCGGGAGGAAGAGCGCCGCGACCGACGAGTCGGCGTGGTGGGCCGAGACGTCGTAGCGATGCAGGTTCCCCTCGCCGTCGAAGACGGTGGCGCCGTCGAACCGCGGCGCCAGCGTCGCGGCGCCGCCCGAGGGGATCGTGTCGACCGAGACGACGGTCCGCTCGGTCGTCGTGTGCTCGACGCGCACGTCGCCGCTCCGGTCGACGGCGAGGAACGCCTTGTTGCGGCGCGAGGGGGCGAGCGCCGTGACCGGCGCGGACATCGGGTCGAAGTGGCGCACGTGCGAGAGCGTCCGCTTCGAGTCGGGCGTGCTGCGGATCCCCTGCCAGCCGGAGAGCGCGCCCGCCTCGTCGCCGACGAGGAGCGTGCGCCCGCCGAACGCGAACGCCAGCGCCGTGATCGGCACGTCGCCGGGGCGGACGCGCTCGACCAGCTCGGCGTCCGCGCGGTCGAGCTCGTACCGAAGGACCTCCCCGTTCGCGAGCCCGACGACCATCGTCTCGGCGAGCTCGTCGATCGCGAGGGCCGTGACCGTCGCGCCCTCGAGGGAGTCCGTCGCCTCCTCCTGGCGGACGCGGCGCCCCTCGACCTTCCGTTGGGCGACGCCGAGGAACCCCGGGCCCGCGGCGGCGACCACCAGGTTCTCACCGTCCGACGAGACCGCGACGTGCTCGAGCCGCCCTCCGTCCTCCCGGAGCGTGAACGCGAGCTGCCAGTCGACCCGGATCTCCTGGCGGACCCGCTGGCCGTCCTCGAAGATCGACTTGTACGCCACGCCCGCGACGAGGACCCGTCCGTCGTCGGTCGCGGCGGCCGCGACGTCCGACGCCGCGGCGCGGGCGCCGGCGAGGACCCTCGCGTCGCCGAGCTCCTCCAGCGCCTGCTCCCCGGCGACCGCTCCTCCCTCGAAGTCGAGCAGCCGGACGACGCCGCTCTCGGTCAGCACCCAGCCGGTCTCGCGATACTCGTCCTCGCCGACCGCCAGCGCCCGGCCGGCCGGACGCTTCAGCGCCTCGGCGACCGGCCGCGGCTCGGCGTCGCCGGGGAGGAGGAGCGGCACCGCCTCGATCCCGACGAAGAAGAAGATGCCGAAGACCGCGAGGATGATCCCGATCCCGCCGGTCGTGATCAGGGAGGCGACGATGCGGTCGAGGATCCGGAGGCGGCGGATGCGCTTCCGGGCGCGGGGCGTGTCCCCGAAGTACTCGTCGATCTTCGACGGGGCGGGGCCACTGGAGGCGGTCTCTTCGGCGAGCATCACCATGGCATTTCGAGTGGAAGGGGTCGCGGGGCGGTCGCCGCGGAATCGAGGACGCCGGGCCCGGCTCCATGGTCGGTGGGAGCCCGCGCCCGGCGTCCTCGAGAACGGAACGTCTCGATCAGGAGCGGAGCTTCTGCAGCTCCTCCAGGCAGACCTCGGACGGCAGCGGCAGGTAGCCGGCCTTCACGACGACCTCCTGGCCCTCCCGCGAGAAGACGAACTTCAGGAACTCCCGGATCATCGGGTCCATCGGCTTCCCGGGCGCCTTGTTGACGTAGAGGTTCAGGAAGCGGCCGAGCGGGTAGTCCTCGTTCACGACGTTCTCGAGGTTCGCCTCGTAGGCGGTCTTCCCCGTCTTCGACGCGAGCGGGACGGCGCGGACGTCGGAGGTCTTGTAGCCGATCCCCGAGTAGCCGACCGCGAAGCGGTCCTTCGACACGCCCTGGACGACTCCGGCCGAGCCCGGCTGCTCCTTCACCTCGTCCTTGTAGTCGCCCTTCTTCAGCGCGTTGCTCTTGAAGAAGCCGTACGTGCCGGACGCGGAGTTGCGGCCGAAGAGGCTGATCTTGGCCGAGGCGAAGTCGCCGCGCATCCCGAGGTCGCCCCAGGTCTCCACCGAGTTCATGCCTCGGTTGCGGGTCTTCGAGAAGATCGCGTCGACCTGGTCGAGCGAGAGGCTCTCGATCGGGTTGTCCTTGTTGACGAAGACGGCGAGGGCGTCGAGGCAGGTGCGGAGGCGGGTCGGCTTGTAGCCGTACCGCTTCTCGAACTCGTCGAGCTCCTCGTTCTTCATCGTGCGCGACATCGGGCCGAACTCGGAGACGCCCTCGATCAGCGCCGGCGGCGCGGTCGACGAGCCCTTCCCCTCGATCTGGACCTGGACGTCGGGGTAGTGCTTCGCGAAGCCCTCCGCCCAGTACGTCATCAGGTTGTTCATCGTGTCCGAGCCGACGCTGTCGAGCGTCCCCCGGAGCTTCTCTCCGGTCGGCTGGTACTTCGGGATCTTCTTGACGTCGTCGGCGGCGAACGCGGCTCCGGCGAACAGCGCCGCGGCCGCGAGCGAGAAGGTGAACCTCATGGTCTCTCCCTGGATCGGGGGTGTCGACGGTCAGCCGAAGCGGCCCGTGACGTAGTCTTCGGTGTCCTTGTGCTGCGGATTGGTGAAGATGCGGTCCGTCGGACCCTCCTCCACCAGCACTCCGTTCAGGAAGAACCCCGTACGATCCGACACGCGCGCGGCCTGCTGCATGTTGTGCGTGACGATCACGATCGTGTAGCGGCTCTTCAGGTCGTGGATCAGGTCCTCGATCTTCCCGGTCGAGAGCGGATCGAGCGCCGACGCCGGCTCGTCCATGAGCAGGACCTCGGGGTTCGTCGCGAGGCTGCGCGCGATGCAGAGGCGCTGCTGCTGGCCGCCCGACAATCCGAGGGCGCTCTGGTCGAGTCGATCCTTCACCTCGTCCCACAGCGCCGCGCGCTCCAGCGACGACTCGACGATCTCCTCGAGGGCCGTCCGGTCGTTGAGCCCCTGGATGCGCGGGCCGTAGGCGACGTTCTCGAAGATCGACTTCGGGAACGGGTTCGACTTCTGGAACACCATGCCGACGCGGCGGCGGAGGATCTCGACCTCGACGTCCCGGTGGTAGATGTCCTCGTCGTCGAGCCGGACCTCGCCGGAGATGCGCACGCCGTCGACGAGGTCGTTCATCCGGTTGATCGTCCGGAGGAGCGTCGACTTCCCGCAGCCGGACGGACCGATCAGCGCGGTGACCGAACGCTCGTGGACGACCATGTCGATGTCGAACAGCGCCTGGTTGTCGCCGTACCAGAGGTTCAGCTTGTCGATGCGGATCCGCTCGGCGCGCGCGCTCGGGACCGGCTGCTCCGGCGTCTTGGCGGCGGGAGGGAGGCCGGTCGAGACGCGAACATCCGCTCGGACACCCCGCGTCCGATCGCCCAGCGTGGAATCGTCGGTCATCTGCACGGACCCCTCCTGCGGGCACCCACCCCGGCCGCGATCGGACGGTCGACGAAGAGCATCGAGCGGAACGATGAAGATTCGGTGAAGGGACGGTGCGGCCGCCGTCAATCGTCGTCGAGCGTCCGACGCCCGGGGTACGATGCGCATCGGTCGCCCTCTCCCCGTCCCGGGATGGTCCGATGCAAAGCATGACACCAAATGGATTTGTGTTTGTCGCGCTCGTGCTGGTCGGGTGCGGGAGCGGCGCGGGACCCGAGCCGGCGTCCGTGGTCCGACTTCTGGACGAGGTGGGGCGGGTCGAGATCGACTCCGCGGTCGACCTCGCCGACGCTCCGGCGGTTCGGGAGCGGACCCAGCGTCGTTTCGAGGCGATCGCCGGGGATCGGCTCGACGGGTTCTTCTCCGCCGCCGACGAGCGGGTCCGGCGCCTCGTCGGCGGGGAGGCCGCGGCCGAGGCGGCGCCGCCGGCCGTCCGCGTGGCCGACGGCGCGGCCGGGATCCGCGTCGACGGCCCGGCCGCGCTCTGGCGCCCCCTCGACGCGCCGCCGGGGGCGACCGGACGCGTCTCGCACGCGATCGCCGTCCGTCTCGCGGTCGACGAGGAGACCGACCTCCGCCTCTGCGTCCTCCGGGTCGGGGACGGCGACGCGGACCTCGGCGCTGCCGGCCTGGTCTCCTCCCTCCAGCACGGTCGGGCCCCGGACACCGTCGAGCTGCGCCCGGACGGACCGGCGGACGAGGGGGGCGTCGTGACGTACCGCGCCGTCCACCGCTGGCTCGATCGGTACCGGTACGTCCTCGGCCTGGTCGTCCGCGCCGGAGGGGCCCGGCTCGTCGACGTCGAGCGCTCCCTCCCGACCCCGCTCGGGACCGTGCTCGAGGAGACCGCGCCTCGTCCCGGCGGCTCGCCGTGGGCCCGGCGCGTGGCGCGGGGCGGCGATCGGCGGGAGTCGCTCGTCCTGCTCGCGCCGGGGGCGGCGCGCTGGCCGATCGAGGTGCCGGCGTCCGGAGCCCGCCTCGGCCTGTCGGTCGGGCACGTCGACCCCGCGGACGAGGCCGGGCTCGCGTTCTCCGTCGAGATCCGCGCCGACGGGCGGTCGCTCTCGAGGACCGGGGCGAGCCTCGAGAACGACGGCGGCCCGCTCTCCCGCTGGACGGACGTGTCGGTCGATCTCGACGCGTGGTCCGGTCGCGCGGTGGAGGTCGTGCTCTCCGCCTCGACCGAGTCCGCCGAACCGGTCGCGGTGGCGTTCGCGAACCCGATCGTCGTCGCGCGCCGCGACGGGTCGACGCCGCGGCCGCCCGACGTGATGCTCGTCTCGCTCGACACCGTCCGCGCCGATCGGGTCTCCGCGTACGGCTACTCGCGCGACACGACGCCGACCCTCGCCGCGCTCGCCGCCCGATCGGCGGTCTTCACGAACGCGATCGCGCCGGCGCCCTGGACGCTCCCGTCGCACGTCACGATCCTCTCCGGGCAGCTCCCGGACCGACACGGCGTGCGCCACACGAGCCAGCGGATCGACCCGACGACGGTCCCGATGCTGGCGCGCGAGCTCCGCGCCCGGGGCTACCGGACCGTCGCGGTGACCGGCGGCGGATACGTGGCGCCGGACTTCGGCTTCGAGGAGGGATTCGAGGAGTACCGGACCGCCGATCCGGCCCCTCCGCTGCACCTCGGCTCGGACGTGGCGATGCGGATGTCGGCCGAGTCGCGGCGCCGGATCGACGAGGTCCTCGCCGAGCCGCGCGACCGCCCCGTCTTCCTGTTCGCGCACACCTACGTGGCGCACGAGTACCACGCCGAGGTGGACGACCTCGTGGCGGTCGGGATGCCGCGCGAGGAGGCGGCGGAGCTCCCGCAGGACCGGCGGTGGACCTCGCTCCGGAAGCGGCTCCGGTCGACCGACGACCCGGCGCGGTTCGCCGACGAGCTGGCCGTGCTGTCCCGCCGGTACGACGCGGCGCTCCGGTCCGCCGACCGGTTGGTCGAGCGCGTCCTCACCGCGTCCCGCGCCCTCGAGCGCCCGGACGAGGCCCTCGTGGTCGTCCTGTCGGATCACGGCGAGGAGATCGGCGAACACGGCGACTTCGGCCACGCGCACGACCTCCACGAGGAGCTCCTCCGCGTCCCTCTCCTCTTCTTCGGGCGCGGCGTGGCGGCGGGGAGCCACGACGCGGTCGTCTCCCTCGCCGACGTCGCGCCGACCGTGCGCGACCTCCTCGGCCTCGATCCGCTCGCCGAGCTGACCGACGGTCGCAGCCTCCGCCCCGCGTTCGACGGCGGGCCGTTCGCCGGCGAGCCCGCGCTCGCCGTCTCCGGGACGCCGAGCCGACAGGAGAAGCACGCCCTCCGGGGCGAGCGGTGGAAGCTCAAGGTCGAGCGCCGACCGGAGGGGACCGACCGGATCGCGCTGTTCGACCTCGAGGGGGTCGGTGAGGCCGCCGACGTGTCGAAGAGCGAGGCCGACCGGACGAAGCAGATCGCCCGCCGCCTCGAGTCGCGGGTCGCCGCCCTCCGGAGACTCGCCTCGACGACCGGGACGGCGGAGATCTCCCCGGAGCGCGAGGAGGAGCTGCGGGCGCTCGGATACCTGGGAAACTAGCGCTGCGCGGCAAGCGCTGCGCGGCAGGCGCTGCGCGGCTTGGAACGCGTTCGGGAACGGCTTCGCGTTCCCTACGGCGGGCGCCGGAGAAGGGACGAGCTCTCCGACCCGCTCACGTCCTCGCGCGTTGGATCCGGGGTGGTCTCCGCCCGGTTTCGAGTCGCGCTGCGGGGTCGCTCTCGGAGCCTCGTCCCTTCTCCGGCCCCGCCTCGCCCGCTCCGGGCTTTCTCACCCGATTCCGGGATGGGGAAGGGGGAGTCCGGTGAGGACCCATGAGATGGCGCTGGCACGTGCACTTCACGCCGATCCCCATTCCCCGCGTCAGCGCCCTCTCCCCTGCTCTCTCGTGCTCTCTCTTGCTCTCCCTTGCTCCTCTCCCCCGTTCCCGTCGATCGGGAGCGTCACCGAGAACGTCGTCCCCGTCCCCTCCTCGCTCCTCACCGACACGCGGCCGTTGTGGGCTCGGACGCAGTGTTTGACGATGGCGAGGCCGAGGCCGGTGCCGCCCATCTCGCGGGAGCGGGACTTGTCGACGCGGTAGAAGCGCTCGAAGATGCGGGGGAGGCTCTCGGACGGCATGCCGATGCCGCTGTCGGCGACCTCGACGGTCACGGCGCTGCCGCCCTCGAGGTAGCGGACGCGGACGCTGCCGCCGGCGGGCGTGTACTTGATCGCGTTCTCGATCAGGTTGGTGAAGACCTGTTCGAGGCGCTTCTCGTTCCCGGTGATCAGGAACGGCCGGTGGGGCGGGTCGGCGTAGTCGAGCGCGACTCCCTTCGCCTCGGCGGTGCCGCTCAGGGCGCGCATCGCGCTTCGGACCGGGTTCTCGAGCGGGATCTTCTCCATCGGGATGCGGTCCCCCTCGGACTCGATGCGGGAGAGTTCGAGGAGGTCGGCGACGATCGCCTGCATGCGGACGGCGTTCCGGCGCGCGATGTCGAGGAAGCGCGTCGCCTCCTCCTTGGTCGTCGCGGGGTCCTCGAGGGTCTCGATGGCGCCGAGCACGGCGGTCAGCGGCGTGCGCATCTCGTGGGAGACGTTCGCGACGAAGTCGATGCGGACCTTGTCGAGGCGGCGGAGCTCGGTGACGTCGTACAGGAGGGCGACCGCGCCGACGTCCGGTTCGACCCGCGTGGCGGAGAGCGCGAGGATGCGGTTCTCCACCGCCGGGGAGGGGGCGTCGCCGTGCCACTCGGGCGCGCCGGCGAGGGCGCCGCGCAGCGCCAGCTCGAGGTCGGGGAAGCGGACCTCGCGCCAGAGCTCGGAGCCGACCTCGAGGGGGCGGGGGAGGCCGAGGAGGCGGGCGGCGGCGTCGTTCATCAGGAGGACCCGCTCGTCCGGGTCGACGGCGACGACCCCCTCGCTCATCGAGGCGTGGATCGCCGACGTCTCCCGCCGGTCGCGCTCGACCAGCTCGATGCGCGCGCGGAGCTCCTTCGCCATCCGGTTCAGCGAGTTGGCGATCCGGCGCACCTCGACCGGGCCGCGGACGCGGACCTTCCCCTCGAGGTCGCCCTGCGCCAGCTCGGCGGCGCGGACCTGGATCGACTCGAGGGGGCGCGCCAGCCAGCGTGAGACGAAGGCGGTTCCGAGCAGCCCGAGGAAGAGCGCCGCCGCCAGCCCCAGGAGCAGGCCGCTGGCGACGAGCGAGAACTCGCGCTGGACGGTCTCGACCGCCGTGCCGACCCGCAGGAAGCCGTGGCCGCCGTCCGCGAAGTCGATCCGCCGGGCGACGTACAGGGTCGCGATCGACGTCGTGGCGCTGGTCCGGAACGCGGCGCCCTCGCCCTCCTGCCGCGCCTGCACGACCTCCGGTCGCTGACCGTGGTTGGCGATCGGCGGCTTCGAGACGTTGTCGAACCGGACCTCGCCGTCCGCGGCGATCAGCGTCACGCGGAGCTTCGACCCGTCGACCGACGTCAGGAGCGGCGGAAACGGCGCGTCGTCGTCGACCCGGGTCAGGACCTCGGTCGCGGCGCCGGTCAGCAGCTCGGCCGCGGTGCCGAGCCGACGCTCGATCTGGTCCGAGTGGAACTGGCGCAGGCGGCGCTCTCCGTAACCCACGCCGAGCAGGAGGAGCGCCACCTGGATGGCCGCGAAGGTGAGGAAGATCCGACCGGCGAGGGTCTTCGGAGCGGGCTTCATTCGGCCGCGATCGGCAGCTCCCGGTACTTGTAGCCGAGACCGCGGATCGTCTCGATGTTCGCGCCGTACTCGCCGAGCTTCTTGCGGAGGGTCGCGATGTGGACGTCGACGTTCCGGTCGATCACCACGGTGTCCGGCGCGATCGCCGCGTCGAGGAGCTGGTTGCGGGAGAAGGCGCGGCCGGCGTGCGTCACGAGGTGGCGCAGCAGCTTGAATTCCGTCATCGTCAGCTTCACCTGCTGCCCGGCGAGATGGACCTCGTGCTTGATCGAGTCGATCACGAGGTCGCCGTGCTTCAGGACCTGCTTCTCCTCCTGCCTCCGGACCGCCTCGGCGGCGCGGATGCGGGCGGAGACCCGGGCGACCAGCTCGCGCACGCCGAACGGCTTGCGGATGTAGTCGTCGGCGCCCTGGGCCAGCCCGATCACGGCGTCCGCCTCCTCGGCCTTGGCGGTCAGCATGATGATCGGCACGTGCGAGGTCCGGCCGTCGCCCTTCAGCTGGCGGCAGACCTCGAGCCCGTCCATGCCCGGGAGCATCAGGTCGAGCAGGACGAGGTCGGGGAGCTCCTCGCGGGCGATCTGCACCGCGGACTCGCCGTCGGCGGAGGTCGTGACGCGATAGTGCTCGCGCTTCAGATGGTGCTCGACGAGTTCGACGAGATCGGGCTCATCGTCCACGACGAGGATGTGCGGTTTCTTCATGGCGAAGACGTTATGAGGACCGCGCGCTCCACCCGACAATGAAGCATCAAGATCGTGTAAATGCCAGCGATCCCCGGGGGAACGTTTCGTTTCGGGGGCCCGTCCGAGACGGGCGCCCGGGTCCTCAGCGCGAGACGAGCCGGGCGTCGACCAGGTCGACGAGCGCGCCGTTCGGGTCGCCTCCGGCGGCGCGGGCCTCGAGTCGGAGGCGCCGTGCCCCGACCAGCGGCACGGTCAGCGGGATCGGGGCGTCCCCGGCCGCGAGGACGTCGGTGACCTGCTGCTCGACCCCGTCCACGACGACCCGCAGCGTCGCGCGCGCGTCGGGCGGGGCGTCCGCGTCGACGCCGACGCGGGCCAGGAGCGAGAGCGAGGCCCCCTCCAGGTCGACCTCGATCGCGCCGCCCGGGCGGAGGCCGTAGCCGTCGAGGAACGCCTCGTCCCCCATCCGGAGGACGTAGCCGTCCGCGTCGAGGTCGGTCCGGCCCGGGCCGTCGACCCGGACCTTCGCGGGGTCGAGCGAACGGAGCGGCTTGCCGTGGAGGGTCGGCACCCGGAGGAACGCCATCCGGGCGAGCGGAAGGACGCCGCCGATCGGGTGGACCACGAGCGCCACGCGCGGGCGGCGGCGGATCTCGGCCGCGCCGAACGTGACGACCTCGTCGATCCACCCGGCGGGGGACGGACGTGTCCGGCGCCGGACGTCGCCGATCGGCGTGGCGTCGAGCTCGAGCGCCCAGTCGTCGAGCGTCGACGAGGCGCGGCGCCGCAGCACGACCGCGAGCCGATCCGCCGCTCCCGTCGGCACGTCGAGCGCGAAGACCATCGGTCGCGAGAAGAGGAGGACGTCCTCCGTCGCCGCACCGCCTCCGACCGTCGACCGTCGCTCGACGCTCTTCCCGTCGGCCGCGACCTGCACCGCCCACTGCGCGGTCGAGAAGCCGCTCGCCGGCACGAGGTCGACCGGCGCGTGCCGCTCGAACGGGAGCGCGTCGAACAGGCCGCCCGGGGGAGCCGCCCGGAGCACGCGCATCGCGCGGCCGATCTGCCTCAGGACGTCCCGGCGGACCTCCGCCGACCGGACGGTCTCGGCGAGCGCGTCGACGTCGCTCGGCTCGAGGCCGAGCGTCAGGATCGTCAACCCGGGACCGGTCGGCACGAGGAAGCCGCGTCCGGCCGGGACCTCGTCCGCGAGGACGCCCTCGACCGGCATCGCGTCGAACCCCGCCTCGCGGCAGACGAGCCACGTCGCGGCGTCCGGACCCCGCCGCGGGAGGCCGAGGGACCACTCGACGTTCGCGGCCCGCTCGAGGAACGCCGCCTCCTCCTCCCGCGGCGCGCGCGTCGCCGTCGCGTGCGCCGGGAAGACCGTCGGCGCGTACGACGAGGCGAGCGCCGGCGGAACCGGCTCGAGGACGTCGTCGGCGCGGTGGTTCGCGATCACGAACCCTCCGTACTTGTAGGCGCGCGCGAGCCGCTCGCCGAGCTCCGGGTCGTCGCCCGTGAACCGCTCGATCGTGACCGGTCGTCCGACGTCGGGCGGGGCGACCGCGATCAGCTCCCACGCCGACCCGGTCGGCGTCCGCTCGGGGCGCGCCTCGACGCGGAACGTCCGGGACGACGCCGGGGGGACCAGGAGGCTCGCGCCGATCCGATGCAGTCCGTGCGAGCGGTCGGGTCCGATCAGCTCGACCGCCTCGCCGGGGCGGACGCCGACGTCGGCGAACCGGAGGCGGACGACGCGCACCTCGACGTCCGGGTTGTCGAGCCGGACCTCCGGCGGTCCGTCCGGGCGATCGAGACGCCAGACGTGTCCGCGTCCGTCCGCCTCCATCAGGTCGAGCGCCCGGCCGCGGGGGTGGCGCGCGAGGCCGACGCCGCCGTCGCCGCGCGGGAACGAGACGATCGGCGACGGGTCTCCGTCCGCTCCGGCGACCGCCGACGGCGGCAGGTCGGAGAGGAACGGCGTCAGCCCGACCCACGCCTCCGGCGCGAACCGCACCAGGAACTCGGGCGTCGCGAGAGACTCCCCGGGCGCCAGTGTCCGCCCCTCGAGGTAGCGGACCTCGGCGTCGACCTTCAGGGTGACCGCCAGTCCGGGCGTGACCGAGACGCGCGTCTCGACGCCGGAGGGCGGGGCGGGGAACCCGGCGACGAACGCCAGCCGGCGGTCGGGGAGGGCGACGACGGCGACGCGGCGGCCGTCGCGCCGGACGCGGAACGGGACGACCTCGCACCGCTCGAGCCGCTCCCCCTCGATCGTCAGGACGCGGCATCCGGCGGGGGGGAACCACGGCCGCGCGGGCGTCTCCTCGGCGACGACGATCGCGTCGATCGTCCGCGCCGCCGCGCCGTCGTTCGTCACGCGCACCCGCGCCCGGATCCCCGGGAAGCCGTCGCTCGGCTCGCGCTCGACCTCCATCCGGAGGCCGTCGACGTCCCCCTCCCTCGTGCGGACCGCCGGGACGAGCGCCCCGACCTCCTCGGGGGCCATCTCCGGCTCGGGCGCCTCGATCAGGCCTCCGTGCGTCGGGTCGTCCTCGTGATGGTGGGGGTGCGGCTCCTGCGCCGGCGAGACCGGGCCCGCGAGGAGGAGGAGCGACGCGGCGAGGGCGGGGAGGAGAGGGCGCATGCGAGACCGCCCTTATAGAGAGGTGGCGGCCGGGGGTCACCGGGGAACCGGCCGGCCGCGTCCCCCGCGCGGCTCACGGAAACGTGAGCGACACCCCGTTCGTGGCCGAGAACCCGCACGGGTCGCCGGCATCGGCGAGCAGGAGCTGCAGCTTCACCGTGGCGCCCGACAGCCCCGCCGGGATCGTGAACCCGGCGAACAGCATCCCGAGCGGGTCGAGCGCGAGCGGGAGCTGCAGGACGACCGGCTGGACGAGGAGCGAACAGCCGCAGCCGGCCGGGAGCGAGGTCTCCGCGAGTCCGCCGAGGAGCACGCCGGTCGCGTTCGACGCCCCCAGGTGGTCGACGGTCAGCGTCAGGTGGCCGCCCGCCGCCGAGGAGCCGACCATCGCGAGCGTCGGCGCGGTGCCGAGGCTCCCCGCGCAGCCCTGGCCGAACGGCGGGTGCGGCGGCGGGACGTTTCCGCCGGAGAGGACGAACGCGGCGCCGGCGGCCATGTTGCTGCCGACGATGAAGTCCGGCGTCCCGTCGGCGTCGACGTCGCCCGCGGCGCCGAGCGTGTCGCCGAGGAACTCGCCGTTGAGCGCGCCCGTCACCGTCACCAGCGTGGTGCCCGTCTGGCCCGAGTGGATCCGGACGGTGCCGTACCCGTTGGCGCCGACGATCCCGTCCCACGGGGCGCCGACGATCACGTCGTCACGTCCGTCGCCGTCGACGTCCCCCGCCCCGGCGACCCGGCCCCCGACCCGGCCGGCGTTCAGCGTGCCGACGAACGTGTGGAGCACGGCGCCGTCCAGGCCGGACCAGACCCGCGCGTACCCGGCGGCGGAGTTCGCCTCCGGCGCGCCGGCGATCACGTCGTCCCGGCCGTCGCCGTTCACGTCGCCCGCGCCGCTCACCGACGTGCCGAGCTCGTGGCCGAACGAGTCGCCGTAGAACGTGAAGAGCGCGGCGCCGTCCTTCCCCGACCAGACCCGGACCATCCCCGCGTCCGCTCCGGCGGCGCCGAGGCCGGGCTCGTTGGCGACGGGGGCCCCGCCGACGACGTCGGTGAACCCGTCGCCGTTCACGTCCCCCGCGCCGCTCACCGACGAGCCGAGCTGGTCCTGGAAGAAGTCGCCGTGGAACGCGTGGAGCGTCGTCCCGTCCTTCCCCGAGAAGACGAAGACGCTCCCGGCCGCCCCGAACGACACGCTGTCCCGGTACGCCCCGACCACGACGTCGTCGAAGCCGTCGCCGTTCGCGTCGCCGGCCTCGCTCACGGAGATCCCGAGCCCGTCGGCGGACGAGTCGCCGTGGAAGGTGTGGAGGACCGCGCCGTCCTTCCCCGACCAGACCCGGGCCGTCCCCGCGTCGTTCCCGCCGACGTCGGCGAGCGGCGTCCCCGCGATCACGTCCGCGAAGCCGTCGTTGTTCACGTCCCCCGCGCCGCTCACCGCGCGGCCGAGCTGGTCGTTCGCCGCGCTCCCGAAGAACGTGTAGAGGATCGAGCCGTCCTTCCCGGAGAAGACCCGGGCGCTGCCGACGTTCACGCCGGTGTCGTCGTCCCAGTACGCGCCGACGATCAGGTCGTCGTGCCCGTCGTTGTCGACGTCCCCCGCGCCGTCCACCGCCTCGCCGAACTCGTCGAACGGCGAGTCGCCGGTGAAGGTGTGGAGCGGGGTCTGGGCGATCGCCGGGGCGGCGAGGCCGAGGGCGGCGAGGCAGAGGAGGAGCAGACGGGGCGAGGTCGGACGCTCGAACATGGTGGAGGGCTCCCGGGGTGAGGCCCGCGCGCGGGGACGCGCGCGGGCGGGGCGAGGGTATCGCACGAGGGCGTGCCCCGCCGGTCGGCGGGGCTCCTGCCCCGGCCTTACTGCTGCCAGGTGACGCGGACGAGGTTGCTCTTGCCGAGGAGCTTTCCGTCCGGCGCGAAGACGACCGACACGGCGTCCCAGGTCTGGCCGAAGAACGGCGCCATGGTGAGGCTCGGCGTGACGATCGGGGCCGGCGCCGACCCGGTGAAGACGAGGAGGCCGCCCGGCGTCGGGGAGAGGTTCAGGACCGCGAGGGTGAGCGCGTCCGGCATCAGCCCGAAGAACGGCCCGCTCTCCGCGGGGAGGAACGTGCTCGTGCTCAGGAAGAGGAAGCCGACGCCGATCGGCGTGGGGACGTTCTCGATCTCGATCTTCGCCGCGAGCGTCGGGACCGACTCGAACGTGAGGCGGAACGGCTCCGAGGTCGATCCGACGACCGTGAGGTCGCGGATGTAGCCCGAGTTGTTCGGGTACGCGAGCTCGCCCACGTAGACCGGGGCGACGCCCGTCGCCGGCACGCCGGCGGGGTTCGCCATCCGGAAGACCTTGCGGTTGCCGACCCCGAGGACGAAGTCGCCGTTCGGGTCGAAGTCGGCCGACGCGATGGGCCCGGGCGAGGCCGGCGTCAGGGTCGTACCTAAGTACGGCTCGATCGTCGGCGGACCGCCGAGCGCGACCAGGTGAAACGACTTGGAGCTCGCGACGTACAGATGGTGCGCCGACGCGTCGGTGTCGACGAGCAGCTTGACGATCGAGCCGAGCCCGCCGGCGTACAGCGTCGCTCCGCTCGCCCCCTTCGCGAGCCGCCACACGTTTCCGGAGCTCGTCCCGACGTAGACGTCCCCCGTGAGTCGGTCCATGACCCCCGAGGTCACGTTCGTGCCCCACGGCTGCGCGCCGCTCGTGAGGTCGGTCACGGCGCCGGTCGTCGCGTCGACGCGGTGGACCTGGTCGAAGTGCGTGACGACGATGATCCCGTCCCCCGTCTGGTCCCACGAGAGCTGCCGGGGGCGCGCGAAGACTCCCTGCGGCACCAGGATCGAGGGGGTCGGCTGTCCCGGCCCGGTGAACGTGACGCGCGTCAGCGAGCCGTCGTTCGCCGAGTTCCCGCCCTGCCCGAGGACGATCTGGTCCGGGTGCTCGGGGTCCCAGAGCGACGTGCCGGGGAAGACGCCGGTCAGCGGGTACCCGGTCGACGTCGTCCCGTCGGCGGCGAGGACGCGGAGCTCGATGTTGCCGGCGGTGGCGACGTCGCCGACGCCGAGGAACTGCGGCGGGGCGGCCGACGCGGGCGCGGCGGCGAACAGGGTCAGCGAGAG
>JAUIEL010000023.1 GCA_030428825.1 bacterium | reverse complement strand
CCTGCCCGTCGCGCCCCTCGGGTCGAGGGCGCCGCTCCGCCCGCGCCTCGCGGACGGCTCGCCGGAGGGCTCGGCGCTCGGCGGCGTCGATCTCGCCGTCCCCGTTCGTGTCGATCAGGGCCCGGATCGCCGCCAGGTCGGGGCGGGGCGCCTCCGGCCGCGCGCTCGGTCCGTCGGGGGGAGGGCCCAGCGTCAGGAGGGACAGGGTCAGCAGGTTCGTCAGCATCGGTTCGCCTCTCGGTGGGGGTGGCGCGTCGTTCGGAGCGGTCGCTCCCCTCGAACCGCGGACGGCCGTCGAGGTGGCGCTCCGTTCGACGACGGGAGGCGAAACGCGGGCGGAGAACGGGGCGGTCCGGGCGAGGCCGAGCGGTCCGCCGCGGCGAGGTCAGGCGCCGTTCTTCGGCGCGCCGGCGCCGGCGAGCGTCCGGTCGATCTTCTTCTCGACCTTCGCGTGGAGCGGCAGCCCCTTCTCCTTGATCAGGAACGGCGCGAGCGGCTTGAGGCAGGAGGCGCAGGTGTACCGCTTGTCCATGTCCTGCGGCGCGACGTCGAAGTTCGCGTACCGGCGGACGTTCACGTAGTCCGGGCCGTTCCAGATCTCCTGGATCCGGACGTCGTCGTCGAACTTGCCGAGGTCGAACGACGGCTTCGTCGTGCCGTCGCAGCACGGGAGGATGCCGCCGTCCCAGTTGAAGTAGATCGACCGGTACGGCCACGTGCACTTCTCGACGTTGATCGCCTTCTGCGGCGGGGCGGGCGTCGCCGCGGCGCGCTCGCTCGAACCGTTCTCGTCGGCGCGGTCGCTCTTCTCCTTGACCGGCTGGTAGTCCTCCGCCTCGCCCTCGGCGCGCGGCCGCCACTCCTCCTTGAACTCCGGCGGGATGTTCGGATAGATCAGCCGGAGGAAGTCGATGCCGATCTCCTTCGCCATCGCCTTCGCCTTCTCGGCCTCGTGCTGGTTGTGGCTGAACAGCAGGAACTGCCAGTCGATGAAGGGCAGCTTCTTCCCGAGCCGCTCGCGCGTCTGGACCAGCTTCCGCATGTTCCGGATCACGCGCTCGAAGTCGCCCCCGACCATGTACTTCTCGTACGTCTCCTGGCTGGCGCCGTGGCACGAGACGATCAGGTGCTCGATCCCCGCCTCGATGATCTTCTCCGCCTGCTCGTCGGTGAAGTCGCGCATCGAGAGGTTCGACGAGATCCGCACGCCGATGTCGTTGTCGGCGGCGTAGCGCATCATCTCGTACGCCTCGGGGAACAGGAGCGGCTCGCCCGACCCGTACATGTTGACGTTGAACGCGTACGGCTTCAGCTGGTCGATGATCCGCTTGAAGAACGGGGCCTTCATCCGGCCGAAGCCGCGCATCCCCTCCTCGTTGAAGATGCTCCGGTCGCGGTCGAGGCAGAACGGGCACTCGAGGTTGCAGATGTTCGTCGACTCGATCTTCAGGACGTACGGGAAGCCGTTGACCGTCGTCTTGCCGCGGATGCGCGCCCACTCGACCTTGGCGAAGTTCCAGTACTTCTTCAGCGTCCCGTGCCGCAGGAACGCGTAGGCGTAGCGGCGCGCGATCTTCGCCTGGGTGGCGAGCGATCCGGTCGTCGCGAAGATGCGGTTCAGGGGGCCGCGCATGAGGGATCTCGTTTGCCGAAGGGGTGTTGCGTCGAATGCTCTGGCCGACGCGGCGTCTCCGAACTATAGCCGAAGATTGGACCCCGGCCCGACTTTCGTGGGCCCGACTTTCGAGGGGCGGCTCCGCGCGGCCGTCGCCGCGAGGAGCCGCCGCGGCCCCGCAGGGCGTCTTCGGCCGGCGGTCAGCCCCGGATCGCGTCGAGCGCGAGGAGGGCGTACGCGGTCGTCAGCACCGGGTTCCCCTCCATCCAGCGCTTCGCCCGCCCGTTGATCCAGTGCCCGTCCTCGGCCTGGAGCTCGAACAACGTCCGCGACAGGTCGGCGCGCCAGTCGATGGCGTCGCCGCCGTCCGCCGGCGTCAGCTCGTCCCGGCCGAGCGCCTCGAGCGCGCGCGCCATCGTCAGATAGTAGTAGTAGAGCCCCTGGTACTCCGAGCGGCCGTCGGGACGGAAGCCCGGGTTGACGTCGAGGCGGTAGTTCCGGGTGATCCACTCGATCGCCTCCGCGACGCGCGGGTCGTCCGGGTCGAGGCCGACGAACAGGTACGACTTCAGGAGCGCGTACGTCATCGAACCGTACGAACGGCCGACCAGCCGGCCGTCCTCCGTCGCGTCGGTCCCCGCCTTGCTGTCCCCCGGCCGGTAGACCGCGCCGCCGTCGTCGCCCGACACGACCTCCTTGTCGTCCCAGGTCGTCATGGTGTCGATCCCCGACTCCTTCCGGTTCTGGCACCGTTGGAGGAAGAGGACCGCCTTCGTGTACGCGGCCTGGTCGTCCGGCACGCCGGCCTCGTGCAGCGCCTGCAGGGCCATCTGGGTGTTCGAGAGGTCCGGCCGCTCGCTCGATCCGTACCCGAACCCGCCGTAGTACGGGTCGAGCTCGGAGGAATACCCCTCGCCCTCGTCGAGCTGCGTCGTGGTGAGGAACTCCGTCCCGCGCGCGATGACCGGCGCGAACGATGCGTCGCCGGAGACCGCCAGCGCCTCGACGGCGACCGACGTGACGTAGTTCTTCAGGCCGATGTCGTAGATCCCGCCGTCCTCCTTCTGCAGGGACGCGAGGTAGCGGAGCCCGTCGGCGACCCAGTCCGGACGCTCGCGACCGAGGTCGTCGCAGGTCCGCATCACCGCCGACAGCGCGATGGCGGTGATGCCGGCGTCCGCCGTCCCGCCGAAGCCGAAGCGTCCGTCCCGCTGCTGCGCCGCGAGGTAGTCGAGACCGAGCGCGGTCCTCGCCCGGCGCGCCTCGGGCGTCTCCGGCGCCGCGCGGCGGGCGGCGTCGGCGGCGGCCGCGGCGTCGTCGCCGCCGCTCGCGTTCTTCTTCTCCCAGGCGACCAGCTCGTTCAGCGCCAGCAGCCGCTCGGCGGCGGCGGGGACTCCGGCGGCGTCGAGGGACGCGAGCGCCTCCTCCTGCTCCGCGATCAGACGGTCGCGCACGGTCGGGAACCAGCGGCCGCCGTCCTCGATCGACTCGCCCGCGGCGAGGTGGCGCCGGGTCCAGGCGAGCGGTCCCGCCTCCTCGAGCGCCCCCTCGGCCGACGCGAGACGCGTCTTCGCGGCGTCGTACCGCGCGCCCTTCGCGGCGGCCCGCAGCGCGACGAGCGCCTCGGCGCGCGTCGCGTCGTCCGCGCCGTCGAGCGCGGCGAGGACGGCGTCGACGGCCGAGCGGACGAACGGCCCGTCCTGGACGGTGTAGTGCTCGCCCGACGTCGCGAACCCCCGGACCACCCGGATCGTCGCGAGCGGCTGACGATCGGCCGGGCCGTACGTCCCGTCGGGGTTCTGGAGCGCTCGAATCGTGCGGACCGAGGCGTTGACCGTGTTCTTCAGATCGGCGGCGTCGGCGGTCGCGGCGAAGCAGGAGATCAGCGCGAGAGCGAGGGTGAGCGGGCGCATCGGAATCCGTCCATGTCGACGAGGGGCGTTCGGCCGGGGCGCGTCGCGCGCCCCGGAGCGACTCATGCTAGCCAGCCAGGAACGGTGCGACCGGCCGCAGGTTCGGTTTCCAGTGACGTTTGTCGATGATTCCTCCAGGTCGCTCCACGTCAACGGGTTGAGGCCGATCGGAGCGGACGGGCCGCGGGCGACGACGTCGTTTCCCCGCGTTCTCCACGGGCTGTCCACGGGTCGGCTGGTATCTTCGGGGGCGATCGGGGGATCGAATGAAGCAGCAGACGAAGCGGATCTGCGACCTGCTGACGAGCGATCGGGGCGACGTCCAGTGCGCCGCCGTGCTCGTCCTCGGCGAGCTCGGCGCCGGAGAGGAAGGCGTCGTCGACGCGCTCGGCGAACTCCTCGCCGGCCGCGACCGCGCGCTGATGACGTACGCGCTCGAGGCGCTCGAGAAGATCGGCGACGCCCGGGCGCTCGACCACGTCACACCGCTCCTCCGCCGCGACGACGAACTCCAGGAAGGTGCGGTCCGCGTCCTCGCGGGGCTCGGGAACGGCGTGGCGAAGAAGCTCGGCGAGCGACTGGTCGAGGCGGGCGCGCCGGAGCGCCGGGCGATCCAGCGCGCGTGGACCCGGATCGGCACCGTCGCCGCCACGAAGCTCCTGCTCGAGTCACTCGCGCGCGAGGCGCCGGGGGACGTCGAGGACGCGCTCCTCGGAGTCCGTCGAGAGGTGACCGCGATGACCGACCGGAACCGGCGCGCGATGACCGAGAACCTCCGGAAGTTCCTCTCGGGCCCGGAGGCGCGCCGTTCGAAGGAGGCGCGCGCGGCCGCGCTCCGGATCCTCGGGTTCGCCGACGACCCGTCCGCGTTCGTCGTCCTGCTCCGGAACGCCAAGGCGAGCGCGCCGCCGATCGTCCGGACCGCGGCGCTCCGGGCCCTCCGGACCGCGCCGCGGCCCGCGCGCGGCGGCGACGCGGCCGCCCGGCAGCTCCTCGAGGCGCTCGCCGACCCGGACTACGAGCACGTCGTCCGCCCGGCCCTCGAGGTCCTCGTGCCGATGACGCTCGCGCCGTCGGCGGTCGAGGAGCTCGACTCGCTGACCCGCTCGCGCCACTCCGACGTGCGCCGGTTCGCCCTCTCGAAGCTCGGGACGTTCGACTCGAAGCGGGCGGTCGAGGTCCTCCTCCGGTTCGTCGACGAGCCGGACCCCGCCGTCCGCGAGCCGGCCGCGCGCGCTCTCTCGGCGCTCACCGCGGCGCGGGCGACGGTCCTCTCGCGGCTCCTCGCGGAGACCCGGAGCGAGCGGGCGTGGATGCTCGCGCGCGTGTTGAAGCCGCAGGCGGAGGAGCTGTCGACGGAACAGGTCCGCCGCCTGGGCGAGCGCGTCGTCCGCCACCTCGACCACGACAACCGGCTGTACGAACCGCTCCTCTTCCTGCTCCGCCACGCCTCCGCGACCGCGTGCCGCGAGGTGCTCCTCCGGCGCGCCATGCGGAAGAAGCGGAGCCGCCGGTTCGAGGACACGGCGCTGACGCTTCGGCTGCTGGAGCGGCACGAGATCTTCGACGTCGAGGTCCGGTACGAGCTCGCCATCGCGCTCCTGAAGCAGTCCCCGCACGGCGCGGCGCGGTCCGACGACCCCGTGGTCGAGCTCTTCTCTGGCATCGTCTCGGAGGAGTTCCCGCTGTTCGAGCGGCTCCGGAAGGAGACCGTCCTCACCGCGGACGAGCTGGCGTGGCTCGGCGCGCACTTCGTGTCGCGCGAGCACGACGAGCAGGAGCTCGGCGGCCAGGTCCTGCACCTCGTGATGCGGAAGGCGCCCCGCTCGAGCCTCGCGAAGGACGCCCGGAGCATGCTCGCCCAGCACGGCGTCGCCTGAGCGGCCGCGCCCCTTCCCGCGCCGACCGGACGCGCGCTCTCAGGACTCCTGGCGGAGCGAGCCGACGGTCCGCGCGGAGAGGTCGCTCCCCGGCCGGACCGCGCCGAACGGCGGGACGTCGGCGCTCTCGGCCGCCGCCTCGGGCTCGGCGGAGGCGGCGGGCTTCGAGGCCGGCGGAGGTCCCGCCCGGCCCAGCAGCTCGGACAGGGCCCGGTCGCCCGGGCCGCCGGCCCGGAAGTGATCCGAGTGGTCCTCGTCGAGCGCCCGCGCCTGCATCGGGTCGAGGCGGCGGAGGATCTGGATCGCCTCCGCGACGTGCTCCTTCTCCTCCTGCAGCGCGTGCGCGAGGAAGCGCTGCAGGTCGTCGTCCGCCGCGCGCTGGAGCATCTCCTGGTAGCGGTGGATCGTCTCGATCTCCCGCATCAGGATCTCGCGGAGGAGCTGCTGGTCGCCGACGACGCTCACTTCGACTTCTTCGTCTTGAAGACGCAGATCGCGTCGGGGTGCTTGATCCGGAGGAGCGCGCACTCGAGGACCCGGAACCGGAGGTTCAGGTTCTCCTCTCCGAGGTACGCCACCCGAAGGTCCATCGACAGCGCGAGGTCGAAGTTCGCGTAGCCGGTCGCGACGATCACCCCCTCGTCGTCCTTCAGGACGTCCGACTGGTAGATGCCGTCGGTGATCAGGTCGCGGATCGTCTTCACCTCGAGGACGCCGGTCCGCTCGTACAGGCGGTGGAGCTGCGCGAAGCGCTTCGGCGAGACCGCCATCGCGTACGGTCCGTAGTGGCCGCCCTCGTTCAGGAGGCGGGTCGCCTGGACGACGTCCTCGAAGCCGGACCCCGGCTCCTCCCAGTTGCCGATCTGGAGGGCGTTCGAGCCCTTCACCGACAGCAGCCCCTCGATGCCGAGCGAGTCCTCGCCGTGGAAGAGGAGCTGGTCCTCGCGGCCGGCGCAGAAGCTCGCCGCCCCCGCGCACGCCGACGTGTCGAGCGGGACGCCGAACCGACGGGCCGCGGCGAGGTCGCGCCAGTGGATCTGGAAGTCCTTGTAGATGATCGGGATCGGGACGTAGCGCGACGCCTCGACCGAGATCGGCGCCGTCGACGCGTCGCCGGTGTAGTCGACGCCGCCCGGGGTCGCGTTGACGTACCGCTCCGACTTCACGGTCTGGACGCCCGGCCCGAGCGGACCGTACAGGTCGATGAACCGCCGCCCGACGAGACGCCGCCGGGCGACGCGCACGACGACCTCCTGGAGCGTGTTCCACTCCTCGTCCGAGAGGGGGTTGTCGGGCTGGAGCAGTTCGTCGGCCATGGCGTTCCTCCGGGGTCCCGGCACCCTTCGCGCGCGGGGTCCGAAGGATCGTAGGCGTCGGGCGGGCGGGGCGCTACGTCTTGTCGGGGTCCTGTCCTCGGAGGACCGAGTTGCCGTCGAAGGTCTCCCGCATGTCGACGTCGGCCGGCCGGTCGAGCTCGGCCGGGTCGAACCGGCCGCCCTGCGCGAAGAACTCGATCGGGTTGTGCCAGACCAGGCGCTCGACGTCGGCGTCGGGGACGCCGGCCTGCCGGAGCTTCACCACGGTCTTCGGGACCATCAGCGGATCGCTCACGCCCCAGTCGGCGGCGCTGTTGACGACCATCCGCTCGACGCCGTACTCGAGGACGATCTGCACCATCCGCGCCTCGTCCATCTTCGTGAACGGGTAGATCGAGAACCCGGAGACGCAGCCGAGGTCGCGCGTGATCTTGATCGTCTCCTCGTTGCCGTGGTCGAGCAGGACGCGCGCCATGTCGAAGTCGAGGTCGCGCAGGATGTCGATGCAGCGCTGGAACCCCTGCTTCTTGTCGCGGTGCGGGGTGTGGACGAGGATCGGGAGGTCGTGCTTCCGCGCCAGCTCGACCTGGGCGATGAAGTACTTCTCCTCCTTCTTCGTCTGGTCGTCGAGGCCGATCTCGCCGACGCCGAGGACGCTGCTCTTCTCGAGGTAGCGCGGGAGGATCTCCATCACCGCGTCGTTCACGCGGTCGTCGTTCGCCTCGCGCGGGTTGAGCGCCATCGTGCAGTAGTGGTGCACGCCGAACTGCCGCGCGCGGAACCGCTCCCAGCCGATCAGCGTGTCGTAGTAGTCGACGAACGAGCCGACCGAGGTCCGGTTCTGGCCGAGCCAGAACGCCGGCTCGAGGATGCCGCGGATACCGGCCAGCGCCATGCGCTGGTAGTCGTCGGTGACGCGGCTGAACATGTGGGCGTGCGGTTCGAAGATGCGCATCGTGGGGTCCTGGTCGGTTCAGTCGGGGCGGATCGCCCGCTCGAGCAGCTCGCGGATCGCGGGGCGCGGCTCGCGGGGGAGTCTCTCGGCGGCGAACGGTTCGAGGTCGCGGCGGTTCAGCCGCAGGAGTCCGCGCGCGGCGGCGTGGCGGAGACGGTCGTCCCCGTGCTCCAGGCCGCCGACGACGCGCGCCACGGACCCCGCGGTCGGGGCGTGGGCGATCAGGAGGCTCGTCCCGGGCCAGATCGCGCGCCCCGCCGCCTCGCGCTCGGTGGCGAGGTCCTGGAGCATGCGGGAGAGCTCCTCGTCCGCGCCGCGCTCGACGTCGAGGAGGCGCTCCTCGGGGAGCCCGAGGAACGCCGCCTTCAGGATCATCCGTCGGAACCCCTCGCTCCCGAACCCCGCGTGCGCGGCGGCGCGGAGCGGGAGGTTCGAGTCGCAGGCGGCCGCCTTGAAGTGCGACTCCATGTTCGTCCGCTGCGCCTCCTCGAGCAGCCGGACCGTCCCGTCGGTGACCGGCCGGAGCCCGAGGGCGCGGAGGACGATGATCCGCTCCTCGAGGTCGCCGTGGAGGTAAAGGTCGACCAGCGTCTCGTCGTCGACCTCCGCCTCCTCGAGCAGCACCGCGCCGACGGCGTCGCAGACCCGCCACGCGTCGAGGTCGACCCGGGCCGCGACCGCCTCGCCGACGTCCCGCTCGACGACGCCGCCGCCGAGGAGCGCCGCGCCGGCCTTCCGCGGCAGCGCGGGGAGGAGTTCGGGGACGACCGACGGGCCCTCCGCGGCCAGGCGGTCCAGGGGCGTGACGGCGGGGCCGGAGAGGAGAGAGCGGAGGGGGTGGGGAGTGGGGGGATGCGACACGGGGCGGTCCGTTCGGGCGGTGGGAGATCGGGAGGGAGTCGGGACATTCTACGGGCTGAGAGGGTGAGCCGCTGCGCGCGGGGCGAGGAACGCGTTCGGGGACGTCTTCGCGTTCGCCACGGCGGCGGCCGAAGGAGGGACGAGCTCTCCGACCCGCTCACGTCCTCGCGCGTTGCGTCCGGCGGGGTCTCCGCGCGGTTTCGAGTCGCGCTGCGGGGTCGCTCTCGGAGCCTCGTCCCTCCTCCGGCCCCGCCTCGCCCGCGCCGGCCCTCGTCACCCGATTCCGGGAATTGGGGAATGCGGAGAGGACCCATGGAATGGCGCGGACGCGGAGTCCTGACGACCGCGTCGGCCCTCCGCGTCAGCGCGCTCTCCCTTGCTCTCTCCTGCTCTCTCCTGCTCTCGTTGCTCCTTTATCCTCTACCTCCATGTTCCACGCCCCGCGGCTCGGCCTCGCCCTCGCGGCCCTCCTCCTCCCCGACGACGCCGTCCTCCTCCGGGGGGCGGCGGTGCTGACGCTCGATCCCGGGGCGCCTCGGGCGGAGGCGGTGCTGGTGGTGGGGGAGACGGTCGCGGCGGTCGGGTCGCTCGAGGAGTGCCGGGTGGCGATGCCGGACGGGGGGCGGGAGGTCTGGCTGTCGGGGGGGACGTTGACGCGGGGGTTCTTCGACGGGCACGCGCGGGCGACGGACGGGGGGCGGGAGCGCCTCGTGCTCGACCTGTCGGCGGCGGCGGACGAGCGGGAGATGCTCGACCTCGTGAAGGAGCGGGCCGCGGCGGCGGCGCCGGGGGAGTGGATCGTCGGGTACGGCTTCGACGAGACGCGGTGGGAGGAGCGCGCGTGGCCGCTCCGCTCGACGCTCGACCGGACGACCGAGCTGAACCCGTCGGTCGTGGTCCGGTACGACGGGCGGTCGGCGCTCGCGAACACGTCGGCGCTGCATCAGGCGGGGGTCGACGAGCGGACGCCGGATCCGGAGGGGGGGTGGTTCGAGCGGGACGAGGACGGGGTGCCGACCGGCGTGGTGCACGGGACGGCGCTCGAGCGGGTCCTCGCGGCGGGGCCGGAGCCGACGTTCGAGGAGCGGCTCGACGGGGCGCGGCGGGCGCTGGAGGAGGCGCGCGCGCACGGCGTGACGTCGCTGGTCGACGTCGGCGGCGACGTCGAGATCTGGCGGACGCTGCGGCGGCAGGGGGAGCTGACGGCGCGGGTGCACGTCGGCGCGCGGCTCGGCGTCGACCTCGCCGATCGGGCCGCCCTACGGGAGGCGCTCGGGACCGAGCGCCGATGGATCGACCTCGACGCGCTGCACGCGACCGTCGACGGGACGATCGACGCGGGGACGGCGGCCGTGTTCGAGCCGTGGGTCGACGACGCCTCGCGGCCGATCGAGCCGCGGTTCGCGCCGCCGGACCTCCGCGAGCGCGTCGTCGCCGCCGACGCGGCGGGGTTCCGGGTGGCGCTCCACGCCTCGGGGGATCGCGCGGTGGCCTTGGCGCTCGACCTTCTCGAGCACGCGGCGGCCGAGAACGGGAGCGAACGGCGTCGCCATCGCGTCGAGCGGATCGAGCTGATCCGGCCCGCCGACGCGCCGCGCTTCGCCGCGCTCGAGGTCACGGCGAGCCTCCTCCCCGCGCTCCTCGTGCCGGCGCTCGAGGCGGCGCCGCTGCGGCTCGGGCCGGATCGGACGCGCCGCGCCTTCCCGTGGGCGCTCCTGGCGAGCGCCGGCGCGCCGCTCGCGCTCGGGAGCGGCTACCCCGCCGCCCCGCTCGACCCGCGGCGGACGTTGTTCGCGGCGACGACGCGCGCGTCGGTCGCCGACCCGTTCGCGGCGCCGCTCGCGCCGGAGCAGGCGCTGCCGCTCGGGCCCGCGCTGTACGCGCAGACCGTCGGCGCGGCGCGCGCGTCGTTCCGCGAGGAGGTGCTCGGCCCGCTCGAGCCCGGCTCGTGGGCCGACCTCGTCTGGCTCGACGCGCCGCCGGAGGAGATCGTCGGACGCCGCTGGCTCGACGTGCGGATGGGGCTGACGATGGTCGCGGGGAAGGTGGTCCACCGCGACGGGTGAGCCGCTCCCCCCGGGTGAGCGCCGGCTACCCCCGCAGGTGCTCCACCGCGTTCCGGAAGACGACGGCCCCGTCGCCGAGGTCCTCGTCGAGCGACGTCGGCGCCGCGAACCCCGCGCCGCGCGCCGGCTCGTGGAGCGCGAACATGGCGCGCTCGGGGTGCGGCATCAGGCCGAGGACGCGGCCGGTCCGGTCGACGAGGCCGGCGACGTGGTCGAACGAGCCGTTCGGGTCGTCGGGGTACGACGGCTCGCCGCCGCCGGCGGTGGTGTAGCGGAAGGCGACCCGGTCGTTCTCCACGATCGCGGCGTGCATCGTCTCGTCCCGCGGCACGTACCGCCCCTCGCCGTGGGCGACCGGCATCCGGAGACGCTCTCCCTTCCGGCAGAAGATCGAACGGTCGGAGGCCGACTCGAGGACGACCCACCGGTCCTCGTAGCGGTTCGAGGCGTTGTCGGTCAGCGTCGCCTCCTGCCGTCCGATCGGCGTCTCGACCCCCGGGAGGATGCCGAGCTTGACCAGGACCTGGAAGCCGTTGCAGATCCCGAGCACGATCCCGCCGCGGTCGATCAGGGCGAGGATCGCGTCGGAGAGGTGGTGCGCCAGTTCGACGGCGAGCACCTTCCCGGCCGCGACGTCGTCGCCGTACGAGAAGCCGCCGGGGATCGCCAGCCCGTCGAAGTCGTCGAGCGTCCGCTCGTCGGAGAGGAGTCGGTTGACGTGGATCGCCTCGGTCGCGGCGCCGTGACGCTCGAACGCGTACGCGGTCTCGACGTCGCAGTTGATGCCGGCGGCGCGCAGGATGAGGATGCGCGGCTTCATCGGGAGCCCTCCGGTCCGGTCGTTCGGGACGGGTCCTCGGCCGGCGAGCCGAAGTCGAGCGCGGCGCGGAACGTCTCGTGGAGCGCGTCGGCCGCCTGATCGATCACGACGTCGCCGCCGAGGCCGCGCACGCGGAGCCGCCGCTCGGGGATCGTCTCGCCGACGACGGCGTGGGGGACGTCGCCGAGCGCCTTCGTCACCCGTGCGAGGTCCTCCGGCGCGACCTCGCACAGGAAGCGGGTGGGGGACTCGGAGAAGAGGAGGACGTCGTCGCGCGCGACGTCCGGCCCCTCGGGACCGTCGGCCCGCGGGACGGCGGCGAGATCGAGCGAGGCCCCGACGGCGGCGCCGAACGTCATCTCCGCCGCCGCGACCGCGAGCCCGCCGTCGGAGAGGTCGTGGCACGCGCGCAGGAGGCCGTCACGGGCCAGCCCGCTCATCGCGGCGAAGGTCCGGCGGGAGACGTCGAGGTCGACGCGCGGGACCGAGCGGCCGAGCTCGCCGTGCAGCGCGTACCAGGTCGAGCCGCCGAGCTCGGCCCGGGTCGCGCCGACGAGCACGAGCCGGCTCTCCTCGCCCTTCAGCGGCGACGTGACCGCGCGCCGGACGTCGTCGACGTGGGCGATCGCGGAGATCAGGATCGTGGTCGGGATCGCCGCCGTGCCGTGCTCGGTCCGGTACTCGTTGTTGAGCGAGTCCTTCCCCGAGACGAACGGGGCCTTCAGCGCGAGGGCGGCGTCGCGGCACGCCTCGGCGACGCGGGTGACGTCGCCGAGGATCTCCGGCCGCTCGCAGTTCCCGGCGCAGAAGTTGTCGAGCAGCGCCACGCGGTCGGCGCGCGCTCCGACCGCGATCACGTTCCGGAACGCCTCGTCGATCGCGAGGAGGCCCATCGCGTACGGGTCGATCTCGCCCGTCCGGGGGGCGATGCCGTTCGAGATCGCGACGCCGGCGTACGAGTCGAGGCGCGGCTTCACGACCGCCGCGTCCGTCGGCGAGCGCTCTCCGTCGCCGGCGAACGGCTTCACGACCGACCCGGCCTGGACCTCGTGGTCGTACTGGCGCACGATCCACTCCTTGCTGGCGACGTCCGGGTGCGCGAGGACCCGGTGGAGCGCGGCGCCGAGGTCGTCGGGCGCGTCGAGCGCCGGCTCGGCGGCCGAGGGGACCCGGACCGTCGCCCGACGCGTCACCTTCGGGACGCCGTCGTGGAGGAAGCCGAGGTCGAGGTCGCCGACCTCCTCCCCCCGGAACCGCAGGACGAGCCGGCCCGAGTCGGTGAACCGACCGATCACCGTCGCCTCGACGTCCTCCGACGCGAAGAGCGCCAGCAGCTCCGCCTCGTGCTCGGGAGGGACGCTGAAGACCATCCGCTCCTGCGCCTCGCTGATCCAGATCTCCGGGTACGTCAGCCCGGCGTACTTGAGCGGGACCGTCTCGAGGTCGACCTCGGCGCCGCAGCGCTCCGCCATCTCGCCGACGGCCGAGCTGAGGCCGCCGGCGCCGCAGTCGGTGACGCACGAGTAGAGCCCGCGGTCGCGCGCCTGGAGCATGGCGTCGAGGACGCGCTTCTCGGTGATCGCGTTGCCGATCTGGACGGCCCCGGAGTCGAGCGTCTCCGACTCGGAGTGGAGCTCGCGCGAGGAGAAGGTCGCCCCGTGGATCCCGTCCCGTCCGGTCCGGCCGCCGGCGACGACCACGAGGTCGCCGGGGCGCGCCGCCTTCTCGACCTTGTCGGCGGGGAGGAGCCCGACCGAGCCGCAGTGGACCAGCGGGTTCCCGGTGTACCGCTCGTCGAACACGACCGCGCCGTTGGCGGTCGGGATCCCCATCCGGTTGCCGTAGTCGCGGACCCCCGCGACGACCCCCTTCAGGACGCGCAGCGGGTGGAGGGCGCCGGCCGGCACGCGGTCGCGCGGAAGGTCGGGCGGACCGAAGCAGAAGACGTCGGTCGAGACGATCGGGCGGGCGCCGAGGCCGGTCCCCATCGTGTCGCGCAGCACGCCGCCGATCCCCGTCCCCGCGCCGCCGTACGGCTCGATCGCCGACGGGTGGTTGTGGGTCTCGACCTTGAAGGTGACGTGGTACTCGTCGTCGAACGCCACCACGCCGGCGTTGTCGACGAAGACCGACACGCACCACGGGAGCGCGAGCTCGCGCGTCGCCGCGAAGATCGTCTCCTTCAGCATGTTCTCGTACCGACGGCCGTCGATCTCGACCGCGCCGGCGAGCGTCTTGTGCTTGCAGTGCTCCGACCACGTCTGGGCGATCGTCTCGAGCTCGACGTCGGTCGGGTCGCGGCCGAGCTCGCGGAAGTGCGCCCGGATCGTCCGCATCTCCTCCGGCGAGAGCGACAGGCCGCCGTCGTCGCTCACCGCGGCGAGCGCCTCGTCGTCGTCGGGGAGCGGGACCGTCGTCCGCTCGAACGGCGGCTCGTCCGGCGTCATGACCGCGTGGACGACGCGGTCGCCGTCGGCCGAGATCTCCTCGATCGCCTCGTTCCCGAGGGCGCGCGCCGCCGCGGCGGCGAGGGAGTCGGCGTCGACGTCGCCCCGCACCAGCCAGGCGGAGTACGTCCGGGCCGCGACGAGCGGGAGGCCGGCGGCGCGGACCGCGCGGACCACGCCGTCCGCCGCCGGGTCCATCACCCCGGCCTTCTTCGCCACGTCGACGCGGTGGTCGGTCCCGTCCTCGGTCGGCGGCGGCTCGTCGTCGGCGAGGAGGTGGTACGTCTCGACGATCGGGTCGCACAGGACCTCGGTCGCGATCCGCTCGGCGGCGCGCGCCGCGTCGTCGGCGGGGCCGGGGAGCGCGAGGGCGAACCCGCGGACGGAGCGGACCTCGGCGACGTCGAGACCGGCGTCCCGGAGCTCCGCCCGGGCCGCCCTCCCCCGGGCGTCGGGCTGGTCGGGCCGGAGCCGGACCTCGACGCGAAACGACACGTGCGAAGCGGGTGAAGGAGCCATGGGACGAATCTACGGACCCGCCGGACCGGGCTCAAGCGCGGGGCGCGCGCCGCGGAAATGCTCCCGTCGGGGCGCCCGGCGCGCTATCCTCACGCGTTTCCGCCCGAGCGCTCGCCCATGGCCGAACGGAAGCCCGACCCCCTCCAGAGCGCGCTCGACTTCGAGCGCCCGATCGTCGAGCTGGAGCAGAAGATCCTCGACCTCGAGGAGCTGGCCGAGCAGACGCACATGGACCTCACGAACGAGGTCCGGCCGCTGAAGGAGCTCCGCGACAAGCTCCTGGCGCAGATCTTCGAGTCGCTCACGCCGTGGCAGCGGGTCCGCCTCGCGCGCCACCCCCTCCGCCCGATCACCGGCGACTACCTCGACCTGATCTTCGAGGACGTCGTCGAGCTTCACGGCGACAAGCTCTACTCCGACGACCGGGCGATCATGACCGCGCTGGCCCGGCTCGGCGACGAGCGGGTGATGCTGATCGCGCACCGGAAGGGGAAGACGACCGAAGAGCGGCTGGCGACGAACTGGGGCTGCGCGCACCCGGAGGGGTACCGGAAGGCGCTCCAGAAGATGAAGCTCGCCGAGAAGTTCGGCGTCCCGCTCGTGACCCTGATCAACACCCCCGGCGCCTACCCGGGGATCGGCGCCGAGGAGCGGGGCCAGGCGGCGGCGATCGCGCGGAACATCCTCGAGATGTCGAAGCTGCGCGTCCCGGTCGTGTCGTGCGTGATCGGCGAGGGGGGGAGCGGCGGCGCGCTCGGCATCGGGGTCTGCGACCGGCTGCTGATGCTCGAGTACTCGTACTACTCGGTCATCTCCCCGGAGGGGTGCGCGGCGATCCTCTGGAAGGACGGCGAGAAGGCCGAGGCCGCGGCGACCGCCCTGAAGATCACGTCCCGCGACCTCGACGCGCTCGGCCTGATCGACGAGGTCGTCCCCGAGCCGCTCGGCGGGGCCCACCGCGACCGCTTCCGGACCGCGATCTCGCTCCGCGATCGCATCCTCTTCAACATCAAGGAGTTGAAGAAGCTCCCGGTCGACCGGTTGGTCGAGTCGAGGTACGAGCGCTATCGCTGGGTCGGGGACGGCGACGAGCTGATCCGCGCCGTCCGCGAGGCGAAGGAGCGGGGCGGACGCCCGGCTCCGACGCCGCCGGCGGGCGGAGACGAGGCGGACGGGGAGGGAAAGGCCGAAGGGGAGGGCGGCGGGTAGCCGAAAGGAGGCTTCCGGCCGAAGAGCGGACTCACAGTGAGCGGACCCGGACGTATGGAAGAGCGACCGTCGAATCCCCCCCGGAGTGGGGCGGAAACCGAGCCTCGTCCTCCCCGGAACGGAACGGAGAACCCCGTGCCGATCGCCAGCTCCCCGCGCCTGCGCCCCCGCGCCGAGAGCCCGCTCGCCCCCGGCGAGCGGACCGACGGCGAGATCATCCGGGATTGCCAGGCCGGCGACGAGTCCGCCTTCGCGGAGCTCGTCGAGCGGTTCCACGGCCGCGCCTACTGGGTCGCCTACGGCCTCCTGAGCGATCAGGAGGAGGCGAAGGACGTGACGCAGGACGCGTTCCTGCGGGTCTACCGCGCGCTCGACCGATTCGACTTCAACCAGAACTTCTACACGTGGCTCTACCGCATCGTCGTGAACCTCTCGATCGACCGGATCCGGAAGGTCTCCAAGGCGAGGAGCGTCGCGCTGGACGACGTCGGCGAGCCGCCGGCGGACGGCGAGCTCGGCTCGGCGCCGGACGGCGGCCTCGAGCAGCGCGAGACCGCGCGCGAGGTCCGGGCGGTCCTCCAGCGACTTCCGGAGAAGTACCGGACCGTGATGGCCCTCCGGGAGCTGAACGGCTTGTCCTGCAAGGAGATCGCCGGCATCGTCGGCTCGTCGCACGCCACCGTCCGGTGGCGCCTCCACATGGCCCGCAAGTACTTCAAGGAAGAATGGGAGCGGCGCGAGAGCCGTTCCGACCGGAGGGAGTTCGACGATGAGCTGTGAGCGCATCAGGAAGCTGATCCCGCTCGCCGTCGGCAACGACCTCGACGCCGGACGGAAGCGCTGGGTCGACCACCACGTCACCGGCTGCCTCTCCTGCTACCGGGAGATGCGCGATTGGGCCGAGACCCTCGCGGTCCTCGATCCGGTCCGGGCCCCCTCGACGGCGCCCGCGCCCTCGGGGCTCCTCGAGTCGATCCTCGACGAGGTGGCCGCCGCGCCGCCGGGGCCGCTCGCTCCGCACCCGACCCCGCTCCGGACGCGCGCTTCGCGGGCGGGGCGCTACGCCCTCGCCTTCGCGGCGGGGTTCCTGGTGATGGGGACCGTCGGCCTGCGTTTCCTCGGCGACGTCGGCTCGCCGGCCTCCGGCGCCGGCGCCGGTCCGCGGGTCCAGCCGGTCTCGTACACGCCCGACGACGTCACCGGCGCGCACCGGTTCGTGCTGCCGCAGGGGACGCCGGCGAAGCTGCGGCTCGTCGGTCCGGTCCGCCACGAGGGGACCGACTCGATCCCGCCGGCGCGGATCGTCCCGGTCAGCCAGCGGAACGACTTCTGAGGGAGCCTCCCGTGCCGCCCGGTCCCGGATCCGATCTCCTCGCCGCCGGCTGCCGGATCGTCGCCCTCCTCGGACTCCTCGCGCCCGACGCGCCGGCCGCGCCCCGGCCCGTCCGGACGCCGTCCGCCGTCGCGCCGTCGACGGGGGCGACGGGGGACCTCCGCGAGGCGGTCGCCGCCGTCCGCCCCGCCTACGTCCGCCTCCTGGTCGAGCACCGGCCGAGCGGGGTCGACCTCCAGTCGCGCACCGGGCGAGCGACGCTGACCTCCATCTCCGGGCTCCTGATCGACGACCGGGGGCACGTCCTCACGATGGGGGACGCATTGATCGAGGCGGACCTCGTCTCGGCCGAGACCGACGACGGCGAGATCACCCTCTGCGACGTCGTCGGGTACGACCCCGAGACCGCGGTCGGCGTGGTGCGGCTGGTCGCGCCCCGCGAGGCGACGTTCGCGGTCGCCCCGGCCGACGAGGTCGAGCCGGGGCTGCCGGTCTTCTCCCTCGGGAATCCGTTCGGGCTCGGCACGACGGTCACCGCCGGGCACGTGACGGGCGTCGGCCGGACGATCGACGTCCGCGGCGTCGAGATGACGGACCTCCTGCAGGTCTCGATGGCGATGAACCCGGGCGACCAGGGGGGACCGATCGCCGATGCGGACGGGCGGGTCCTCGGCGTGATGCTCACGCGCTACCTCGGCCAGCCGGAGGTGACGAGCACGGTCGAGCCGCAGGGGATCTCGTTCGCGCTGCCGATCGAGACAGCGCTCGGCATCGCTCGGCGGATGATCGAGGCGTACGCGGAGGCCGCCGCGCCCGTGACCGGAGACCGTCCGTGGGTCGGGGTCCGGGTCCGGCCGATCGAGGACGACGTGCTGAAGTCGCAGCTCCGGCTCGCCCCCGAGCAGGGGATCCTCGTGGAGAGGGTCTTCCAGGGCTCGCCGGCGATGAACGCGGGGTTGCGGATGCACGACGTCGTGGTCCGGTTCGGCGCCGAGCCGGTCCGCGGACTCCAACACTTCGGGGGGCTCGTCCGTTCCCTCGATGTCGGCGAGCAGGTCGAGCTCGTCGTCGTGCGGGGCGGCGAGAAGCGCACGCTCCGACTGGTCGTCGGCGCCCGCTGACCACGGCCGAGGGGCCGGGCCGGCGTCGCGCGGGACGGCCGGAGACCGACACCACACTCGAACCCCGACCCGGGAGGCGAACCATGACGCAAGTGAACGGCCGAATGCTGATCCTCGGCGCGGTCCCCGCGCTGCTGCTCCTCCTCGGCTTCCAGGAGGCGCGTTCCGAAGCCGAGACCGTCCGCGCGAAGGACGTCGCGGCGCTCATCGAATCGCTCGGCTCCGACTCCGGATTCGAGCGGGACGAGGCGTTCGACGAGTTGGCCCGGCGAGGCGAAGAGGCCCGCGCCGCGCTCGAGAGCGCGGTGTCGACGAAGGACCCCCGCGTGAAGGACGCCGTCGACCGGCTCCTCGAGCGGCTCGAGACGGCCGACGCCGAGGGCGGGCTCCGGCTGAAGGACCGGTTCGGTCGCCCGGACGCGGGCGGAACCTCGATGCCGGCGTTCCCGCGCCTCCGCCCGTTCCCGTTCGCGGGAGGCGAGGAGGGGGACGCGCGGGACGGCGACGCCGACGCGTGGCACCGGCAGTGGAACGCCGAGATCGAGGAGTGGAACCGCCAGCTCGACACCTGGATGAAGGGGATGCTCGAGGGGCGGGGCGCGTTCGGCGGCGGGCTCGGCGCGGCGCCCGGCGCCCAGGGGTCGTTCCGGACGTTCCGCTCCGACGCCGAGGGCTCGACCGGCTACGAGCTGAAGGTCGACGCCGACGGGCACGTGACCGCCAAGATCACGCGCGACCGCGACGGCGAGCGGACCGAGGAGACGGTCGAGGCCGAGTCGATGGAGCAGTTCAAGGCGGAGTACCCGGAGGTGGCGAAGGGGCTCGGGCTCGACTTCGACGTCTTCGGCGGCCCGGGGAGCGGCTTCGGCCTGCGCGTCGGTCCGGGGTTCGGCCCCGGGAGCGGCTTCGGCGGCGGGTTCCGGATGCCGCGGTCGATCCAGCCCTGGAGCGACCCGGGCTCGGCGCTGCGCCAGGTCGGCGGGCCGCGGCTCGGCGTGTCGGTCCGCGCGATCGAGGAGGGAGACCCGCTCCGGGCGCACGTCGCGCTCGACCCGGGGATCGGGCTCCTCGTCGAGCAGGTCGTGCCGGGGAGCCTGGCCGACGAACTCGACGTCCGGAGGAACGACATCCTCGTGGAGGTCGGCGGGGTCGAGGTCGGTTCGCCGGCCGACGTCCGGGCCGGCCTGGAGGCGAGCGACTCCGACGGCGTCGAGGTCGAGGTGATCCGCGAGGGGACGCGCCGCGTGTTGCGTCGGAACGTCTGACGCGACCGGCGACCGTCGGCGGACCGGGGGGCGATCGAGCTCGATCGCCCCCGTCCTCGTCTCGGGGCCGCGTCGAGGACGGTACGATCGCGGGATGAACGAAGAGAAGATCGCGACGTGGAGGGCTCGGGTCGAGGCCGCGCCGGACGACGAGCTGGCCCGGTTCACGCTCGGACGCGCGTGCTTCGAGGCGGGGCGGCTCGACGACGCCGCGCCCGCGTTCGAGGCGGCGGTCCGGATGAAGCCGGACTGGATGATGGCCTGGGTCTACCTCGGTCGTACGCGCCTCGAGCGGGACGACGCGCCGGGCGCGCGCGAGGCGTTGACCCGGGCGCGCGAGCTCGCCGTCGCGCAGGGGCACGACGACCCGATCGTCGAGATCGACGAGCTGCTGGAGGAGGTCGAGGGATGAGGCGTCTCGCGTTCGCCCTGCCGCTGGTGCTCGCCGCCTGCCTCGCCCGCACCGAGGCGGAGGACCCGCTCGCCGGCTCGACCCTCGAGGGTGGAGTGGTCGCGACGGCCGACGGCGCGGCGCGGGAGGTCCGGCTCTCGGTGCTCGTCGCCGGCGAGACGTTCCCCGCCGGGCTGTTCCGCGAGGCGAGCCTCGAGCGATGGCTCGCCGAGGAGGTGCGCCTCCCGAGCGCGGCGAACCCCCGATTCGAGCTGGCGTGGCCGACGCACGGCGCCGCGGCGACCGGCGAGCTCCTGGAGCACGACCCGGACCGGCGGCTCCTCGTCCGGCTCGATCCGTTCGCGGGCGCGCCGGAGACCCGCCTCCGCCTGACCGCCGAGGAGGCGCCGGGGGGCGTCCGGGTCCGCCTCGAGCAGGGTCCGTTCCCCGCCGACGCGAGCGGACGCGCGGCCGCCGACCGGCACCGGCGGGCGTGGGCGAAGGCGCTCGCGGTGCTCCGGAGCGAGCGGGAGCGCGGACTCCCGTCGACCCCCGCGCCGCCCCCCGGCGCGTAGGTCAGCGGCGGGCGTCGCGCTCGCGGACGGCGTCGCCGGTCGGGAACCGGCGGCGGAGCTGTCCGCACGCGGCGTCGATGTCGCGTCCCCGACTCCGCCGGACGGTGGTCCGGACGCCGCGCGCCTCGAGGGTGCGGACCATCGCGTCGACCGCCGCGTCGTCGGGCCGGTCGAACGGGAGGTCGGCGACCGGGTTCCACGGGATCAGGTTCACCTTCCCCCGCACCCCCTTCAGCCGGCGGGCGAGCTCCTCCGCGCACTCGACGGAGTCGTTCACCCCCTTCAGCACCGCGTACTCGAACGTGATCTCCCGGCCGGTGCGGCGGAAGTACCGGCCGGCGGCGGCGAGGACGTCGTCGAGCGGCACGCGGTCGAGCCCCGGGATCAGCCGGCCCCGGAGCGCCTCGTTCGGCGCGTGGAGCGAGATGGCGAGGTTCACCTGCTTGCCGAGCTCCTCGAGGCGGTCGATCTTCTTCGGGATCCCGATCGTCGAGACGGTGATCCGCCGGGCGCCGAACGCCGCGCCGTCCGCGTGGATCAGCGCCTCGAGCGCGGTCCGGACGTGGGCGAAGTTGTTCAGCGGTTCGCCGCCGCCCATGAGGACGAGGTTCGTGAGGGGGCGGCCCCGTTCGGCGGCGAGGGCGCGCGCCTCGAGGAACTGCTCGACGATCTCGCCGGACGTCAGGTCGCGCACCACCCCCAGCAGCCCGCTGGCGCAGAAGGCGCACCGCACGCCGCAGCCGACCTGCGTCGAGACGCAGAGCGTCAGGCGGTCCCCCTCCGGGATCAGCACCGACTCGATCGTCTGCCCGTCCCGGAGTTCGAGCAGGAGCTTGGTGGTGCCGTCGTCCGAGTCGGAGGCGAGCGCGAGGCGCGTCCGCCGGACGTCCCACGCGTCCGCGAGCGCGGCCCGGAACGCCTTCGGCAGGTCGGTCATCGCGTCGACGTCGCGCACGCCGCGGGCGAGGACCCAGCGGCGGACGCTGGCGGGGTGGAAACGGCGCGCCCCCTCGAGGTCGAGGAGGACGTCGTAGCCGTCGACGGCGAGGTCGGTCAGGCAGGGACGCTCGCCCGGGAGCGCGGTCACGTCACGCGCTCTCGCGTCGGAGCTCCGAGATCGGGACGGTCGTGATCGGCGCCTCGCGCTCGAGGAACTCGCGCGTGACGACGAACCGCGTCGGCTCCTCCCGCTCGGGGAGGCGGAACACGACGTCGAGCATCCGCTCCTCGATGATCATGCGGAGGGCGCGGACGCCGGTCCCCTTCCGGAGCGCGATCTCGGCGACGGTCCGGAGCGCCTCGTCGGTGAACTCGAGTTCGTGTCCCTCGAGCTCGAACATGCGGCAGATCTGCTTGGCGATCGCGTTCTTCGGCTCGGTCAGGATGGCGACCAGGTCGTCGACCCGGAGCGGGTCGAGCGACGCGATCATCGGGAACCGGCCGATGAACTCGGGGATCATCCCGAACTCGATGAGGTCCTCGGTCTGGACCTCGCGGAGGATCTCGTCGATCCCGGCCTGCGGATTCCCCTTCTCGGCGCCGCCGACGTCCGGGATGAACCCGATCGCCTTCCGGCCGATCCGGCGGGCGATGATGTCGGTCAGGTGCGTGAAGGTGCCGCCGCAGATGAACAGGACGTCCTTCGTGTCGACCTGGATGTAGTTCTGCTCGGGGTGCTTGCGGCCGCCCTGCGGCGGGACGTTCGCGACCGTCCCCTCGAGCAGCTTCAGGAGCGCCTGCTGGACGCCCTCGCCCGACACGTCGCGCGTGATCGACACGTTGTTGGTGGTCCGGGCGATCTTGTCGATCTCGTCGACGAAGACGATCCCCTGCTGCGCCCGCTGGACGTCGTAGTTCGCGGCCTGGACCAGCTTCAGCACGATGTTCTCGACGTCCTCGCCGACGTACCCCGCCTCGGTCAGCGTGGTGGCGTCGGCGATGGCGAACGGGACCCGGAGGATGCGGGCCAGGGTCCGCGCGAGGAGCGTCTTCCCCGAGCCGGTCGGACCGATCAGGAGGATGTTCGACTTCTCGAGCTCGACCTCCGGCGCCTTCCCCTCGCGGGCCGCGGCCGCGCCGGCGTTCAGGCGCTTGTAGTGGTTGTAGACCGCGACCGAGAGGACCTTCTTGGCGTGGTCCTGCCCGACGACGTACTCGTCGAGCAGCGACTTCAGCTCGGCCGGCGCGGGGAGGTCACCGGCGAGCGCGGGCGACGGCTCGTTCCGCGCCGCCGCCGGGGTGGCGCCGGGCGTGCGTCGGCCCGCGTCCTCGAACAGGATCGTGTTGCAGAGCTCGACGCATTCGTTGCAGATGTAGACGCCGGGCGGACCCGCGATGAGGCTGGCGACCTGCCGCTTCGGCTTGTCGCAAAAGGTGCACCGTTCGCTGTCTCGCGCCCCGCGTCCGCTCACGTCAAGCTCCCGCCGC
>JAUIEL010000697.1 GCA_030428825.1 bacterium | reverse complement strand
ATCAGGTGCTCTGCCAGTTGAGCTACCAGCCCCGAAGGTCGGCAGTCTAGCCGTCGCTCCGGCGGGGCGCCAGACGGAGAATTCGCCATGGGATACATCTCGATCGACGTCGAAGCGAGCGGACCGTTGCCGCCGGACTACGACCTCCTGTCGATCGGCGCCGTCGTGCTCGAGCGGCGCGGCGGGGACCTCGTGCTCGGCGAGGACGAGGGGTTCTACGTCGAGCTGAAGCCGCGCTCGGGCCGCGAGGATCCCGGGGCGATGGCGGTGCACGGCCTCGACCCCGCGAAGCTGCGCGCCGAGGGTTCCTCTCCCGAGGAGGCCGCGCGGGCGCTCGACGCCTGGGTCCGGAAGGTGAGCTCCGAGGACGATCCGCCGGTCTTCGTCGGGTACTGCGCGAACTTCGATTGGACGTACGTGAACGAGCTCTTCCATCACGCGGGGATCGAGAACCCGTTCGGGTACAAGGCGCTCGACATCCGCTCGCTCGCCCACGGCGTCTTCGAGGACCTCGCCTGGGAGGAGCTGCGGCAGGACGTCCTCCTCCCCCGGCTCGACCTCGCGCCGCTCTCCGACGACGACGCGCACCACGCGCTCGCGGACGCGAGACACCAGGCGTTCATGCTGAGGGAGCTCTTGCGGCGCCGTCAGTCGCGCGGGGCGTAGCGGCCGTCCGGCTGCGCCGCGAACGCCTCGTCGTCCTTGAGCACCGCCCGGAGGAGGGCGAGCGCCCCCTGGCCGAGGCGGAGGCGCCGGGCGATGGTCGACGGCCGCAGCGGCTCGGTCCCCTCGCGGAGGACGGTCAGGGCGCGGTCGCGCAGCGAGCGCTCGAGCTTGGTGTCGGCGAGGCTGACGAAGCCGCCGCTCAGGAACCGGAACCCGCCGTGCCGGCGGAGGAGGTCGCCGAGCAGGACGTCGCTCGGGGGCGCCTCGCTCCACTCGATCCGCGCCACGAGGTCGGCGAGCGACAGGACGCCCTCGGCGGACGCCAGGCGCGCCCGGGCCTCGCGCGCGAGGCGCTCGCGCGCGCCGTCGTCGTACGGGTAGCGCGCCGCGAGGTCGAACACGCCGCGCGCGACCCGCACGAACGTGTCGCGGCCGACGAGCGTGGCCGAGATCGCGCCGTCGCTCACCCGCCGCCGCTCCTGGACGCGGGTCCGGAGGTCGGCGTACCTCATCGGCCCGCCCGCCTCCTCGAGGATCTCGCCCAGGATCTCCGAGACGTGGAGGACCCGCTCGCCGCCGCACTCCGCGGGGACGAACGTCCCGCGGCCGAGGTGGCTGAACCGCGGGTCGTCCCGCATGACGAGCGCGAGGACGAACTCGCTCAGGTCGTCGTCCTGGTCCCCCTCGTCGCGGAGCGCCTGCGAGACGAGCGCCACCGAGGTCGGCCTCCCCTCGCGGCGCAGCACCTCGAGCGCCCGGTCGGCGAGCCGCGCCCGGTCGGCGTCGGTGACGGCGAGCCGCTCGCGGATGTCGTACTCCCCGCGCTTCATCAGCACGAACCGATCGTCGCGGCAGAGACGGAGGCGGACCTTCTCCTCGGTCAGGTCGTCGCGGCCGAACGGCGGCCGGCGAAGGCGCTCGGTGATCTCGGAGAAGTGAAGCGGCCCGTCGGCGTCGAGCAGGACGCGCCGGAGGTCGTCGCCCATCCCCTGCGCCGGCGTCCGGACCACGCGCGCCCCGTCCGGGTCGGTCGCGACCTCGCGCTTGAACAGGACCTCGCAGAGCGCCCGCACCAGCGCGGTCCGCTCGCGCTCGCTCTCCGGCTCGAGCCCGCGGAAGACCTCCTCGGTCAGCCCGGCGAGCGGGAGCGAGGCGGTGTTCCGGAGCAGCCGCTTCCGGAGGCGCGCGCTCAGCGTGGCGAGGGTCGCCGCCGGGACCGCGGCGAGGCGCCCGTCGGAGAGCTCGGCCAGGCGGTGGGGGAGGAGGCGGGCGAGCATCCGCGCGACGAAGCGGGGCGGCAGCTCGCCGCCGAAGTACGGGTCGCCGGCGAGCGCGTCGGGGGGCGCCACCCCGCCCTCCGCGCGGAGGAGGTTCAGGCACCGCTCGGCCGCGTCGTCGGTGACGCCGGCGGCGAAGCGGCGGAGCTTCGCCCACGCGGCGTGCTCGATCTGGCAGGCGCGCGACTCGGTGATCTCCATCGCGGCGCCGGCCTGGGTCAACGTCCGCGGGCCGCCGTCCTCGTGCCCCTCCCGCAGCTCCACGAGGAGGCGTTCCTTCGGCTGCAGCCGGGAGAGGATCGCGTCGAGGAGCCCGGCGAACGAGTCGGGCGCGCCGAGCCGCGAGGGGTCGGCGAGGAGGCGCTCCATCTCGGCCTGGATGCGGCGGAGCGTCGCCTGCCCGAAGTTCCGGCGGTGGAGGAGGTCCCGGCTGGTGACGTGGCTCAGGTCGCGGAGCGTGCGGAGGCCGAGCTCGCGGCAGGCGCGTCGCGCGCGGCGGGGGAGGTCGAGCGCCGCCACCGGCAGCCGCGCCAGCGCGTCGTCGAGATCGCCCCCCGTCGTGAGCGTCTCCGGCGACTGGAACCGGTCGGCCCCGCCGTCCTCGAGCGCCCGCGTCGCGGCGTGGATCGCCCGGTTGACCGAGTGGAAGGTCGTCTCGCCGAAGTTCCGGAGGCGGAGGATGCCGTCCCGGCCGCGGTCGACGTACTCGCCGACCGTCTCGATCCCCTCGCGTCGGAAGACGCCGCGCGCCCGGTTCGACACCGGCAGCCGTTCGAGCCGGAGGGCCCGCGCCTCGCCGGGGAGGTCGCGCGGGAAGCGGCCGTCCGCGGGGGACGCCGTCGCCGCCGGCTCGCCGTCGCGGTACGCGCGGAGGAACGCCCGCGCCTCGCGGAGGCAGGTGTGCCCGAACCCGCGGATCGCCAGGAGCTCGTCGTCGCTCCGCCGGGCGAGCTCCTCGACCGTCTCCACGCCGCCCTCGCGGAGTCGCGCGAGGGTGCGGTTCGAGAGCGGCTGCCCCTCGATCGGGGTCGCCGCGCGCGCATCGTCTCGGACGTCTTGGCCAGGCGCCATGGGGAGTCGCGTCTCCGGACCGGCCCGTCGCCCCGCCCGGACCGCCTCCGGGAAGAACAGGAACGAGCGTCGGGCTCCGGTCTTATCGGGCGCGGGCGGGGCGGAGGTGTAGGCGAACCGAGGGGGACCGGCGCGCGCCGAGACGGGACGAGGCCCCCGCGGCGTCGCGCCGGGAGGGCCTCGCTCGGGCCGGAGAGGGCGGGGGCGCGGAGCTCAGAGCTCCTTCAGGGCCGCCACCACCTCCTCGGCGTGTCCGTCGACCTTCACCTTCGGGAAGACCTTCCGGACCACCCCCTTCTTGTCGATGATGAACGACGACCGGATGATCCCCATCGTTCGCTTTCCGTACTGGACCTTCTCTCCCCAGGCGCCGTACTTCTCCGCGACCTTGTGATCCGGGTCGGAGAGGAGCTTGAACGGGAGGAGGAACTTCAGGGCGAACTTCGAATGGGAGTCGACGTCGTCCGGGCAGACGCCGATCACCAACGCGTCGAGGTCCTTGAACTTCCCCTCGTTCATCGCGTCGCGGAACGCGCACGC
>JAUIEL010000696.1 GCA_030428825.1 bacterium | reverse complement strand
GTCGAGCTCGGTGATCTTCGCGCGCGGCGGGTTGTGGACGATCCCCTCGCCGCTCGGGTCCTGGTACGAGATCCCCTCCACGCCGCTGACGTCGTCGCCGGCCGCGAGCGCGTCGAGGAGCGCCACGACGGTCCCCTCGACCTCGTCCCGGATGACGTAGTGGACCCCGGTCCGGGCGAGGACGTTGTCCGGCGTGTTCGTGACCTGCGCCCCCATCGTGAACGACTTCGCGCCGGCCGACTCGGCGAGCTCGGCGGCGAGCGTCAGGTCCTCGTCGATCGTCGCCGTCGACGAGTCGACGCCGACCACGTCGAACGGCTTCTCGCCCCCCCGCCGGAGGGTCTCGTCGCGGTCGAGGTCGAGCGCCTCGGCGTCGAGGATCTCCACCTCGTGCCCCGCGTCCCGCGCGACCGCGGCGACGTAGGCGAGGTTCAGCGGCGGGTAGACGAGGTCCCGGTTCACCGCCATGCCGAACCCGCCCATCAGGCCGCGGCTGATCCGCTGGTTTTCGGGGCTGGGAGGGTTGACCAGGAGGAGGCGCATCGGTGGGGTTCTTCGGGCGGAGGGCGGTTCGGGACGGACCCGACCGCGGGGAAGGTTCCACAGCGGGCACGAACGTCGAATGATAGCACCGGATCCGGGGCGACGACGCCGAAGTCCTCACGGCACCTCGAGATGGGTCGTACGGCCGGGTTCCTGACCGGCGCGGGGGCCGGCGCGGCGGCGTTCGCGTGCCTCGTCGGGAACTCCCCGGTCGGCGCGACGGGCGCGGTGGCCGCGGCCCTCCTCCTCCACGCCGTGACGGCGCCCGGGCGCCCGCTCGCGGTGGCGAGCGCCCTGTTCGGCGGCGCGGGAGGGCTGGCGCTCGCGCTGCGGATCTTCCCGGGCGCCGGGAGCGCGACCGTCCTCGGCGTCGGCGTCGCCCTCCTGCTCGCGGGAATCCTCCTCGCGCGGGTCTCGCCGGCGGCCACCCCCGGGGCTCCGGGGCTCGGACCGACGTCGACGTGCCGGTACGTCGCCGTCTCCTCCGGTCTCGCCTTCGTCGTCCTGCTCGGCGCGGTCTCGCGGGCCGCGCTCCCGACCACCGGGGACGACCCGGCGACGCGCACGTTCCTGCTGGCCCCCCTCCTGGTCGCCGCGGGGATCGGCGCGGGCGTGGTCGGATTCCTCGTCCGCCGGCACGCCTCGGTCGCGTCGCGGCTCCCGTTCCTCCTCTCGCTCGCGGCGATCGGGACGTGGCTCCTCGAGGCGCGGTCGCTCGACGAGATCTTCGCGCTCGCCGACCGCATCCAGGGCCCGTCGGTGACGCGGCGGCACTTCCTGTTCGGGGCGTCGCTCCTCGCCGGTTCCCTCGGCGGATTCACGGCCGCGGTGCTCGGGGGGCTCCTCGCGTCCAAGCCCTCCGCCGCCGCCTCGCGGCTCGTGCGCGGCGGCGTCGCGCTCGGCATCGCCGCCGCCGCCCTCCACGCGATCCCGGCCGCGGTCGGGGTCGGCCTCCTCGTCACGGCCGCCGGAGTCTCCAAGCCGCGCCGGGTCTCCCGGGTCGGCGCGTCGTGCATCGCGGCGGGACTGCTGGTCCTGCTCGGCCTGCGTCCCTCGATCACGGAATGGCCTCGCGGCCACTCCGGGCCGAGGGTGCTCGACGAGATCCGGACGCACTCGGTCGGCGAGGGGAGGACCTCGGGCTGGCCCTTCGCGGAAGTCATCCTGGCGACCTGGTCCGAGTCCTCGACGGACCCGCGGCCCCGGATCGACGCCGCCCGCGATTCGTTCGGCGCCCCCGTCGCGGCACTTCTGCACTCCCTCGGGCTCCTCGACGCCGTGTCCGACGCGCGGCGTACCGGGTCGATGCGCTACCGCCTGGGCGAATGGACCTTCCCGCAGCTCCGCCTCGCGGCCCGTCTCGCGTGCGAGGAGATGGACGCGCCGGTCACGTTCCTCGACGGACGAAACCTGGTGTTCATCCACGACGAGAGCGGTGATCCCTACTTCCGGAACGTGGTGCTGCCGGATCTGCGCCTCGCCCTCTCGTCCGAAGCGACGGCCGCGCTCGCCGCCGAGGCCGGAGACGGCCGGATCGAACGGCTCGTCCTCCGCACGGCTCGAACCCGGATCCACCCGCGCCGCCCCGCGCTCGCCGCCTCGAACCTCCGCCGACTGGTTCGTCGCGCCGATCGGCTCGACGAAGGAGACCTCCCGCACCACCGACTCGAACTCGACCTCGGCGCGGCCATCCTCGACGACGACGCCGAGCGGGAGGATCGAGTCCTCGACCAGCTCGAACGGTTCGATCGGCGGCGCGCACGCTCCCTCCGGGCCGAGCGCGCCACCGCCCGAGAACGGCTCCACGACTTCCTGGTCGCCGCCCGCGACGCCGACCCGGCGGACGCCGACGTGCGGCACCGGCTCGGGCTCGTCTACCTCCGGAGCGGACGGACGCTCGCCGGGCTCGCCGAGCTGACCCGCGCGCTGGAACTCCGTCCGAAGCTCCTCGCGGCCGGCGTCGACCTGATGGAGGGGTACCTCCGGGCGGAGGAGCTGGGCGTCCACCGGTGGTCGGCCGGGGGCGGGCCGCTCTCGAACCTCGACACCGTGGCCGCCGTCCACCGGATGATCCGGCGGGAGCTCGACGACCCGGACCTCGCGGCCCGGGCGGGCGTCGCGCTCGCGCGGCTGCGGCTCCTCGAGGCGGACGCCGAGGACGACCCCGCGCGGGCCGAGCAGCTCCGGCGCGAGGCGTTCGCGCGGGCGAACTTCGCGCTCCTCCACGACGCCACCGACGCGGCCGCGCACCGGGTGCTCGCCGAGGCGCTCCTCGCGCGGGGGATCCGTCCCGACGGCGCGCACGGCCACGCGCGCGAGGCGGTCCGGCTCGACCCGCACGACCCGCGGAACCACCGGACCGCGCTCCGCGCCGCGCGGACCGAGGACCAGCGGCGCCAGGCGCTCGCCCGGGCGCTCCGGCACGGCGTGTCGGTGCCCTGACCCGAGAGGCGTCGGGCGATCACTCGACCGAAGCGGTCACGACTTCCGCGACAGGCCGATCAGCGACGCGCCGAACGGGAGATCGAACCGCTTCAGGAGGCCCGACTCGATCGACATCAGGGTGCCGAGCCCCCACTCGACGACGCGCGGGATCTTCACGGTGAAGTCCGACTTCGCCTCCTTGCCGCGGCCGAGGATCGAGCGGAGCTTTCGGAAGACGTAGAGCGGCGGGGCGAGGAACATCGAGTAGTACGACAGCCGCTCGACCTTCAGCGTGGTCCCCTGGAGCTTCCCGCGCAGCTCGGGGCGCGTGTAGCGGCGCAGGTGGTGGAACGCGTCGTCGTGCGGCGACCAGAGCGCCCGGTACGCGGGGACGGTGCAGATCAGCGCTCCGCCCTTGTCGAGCACGCGGTGGACCTCCCCCATCGACCCCTGGTCGTCCGGGAAATGCTCGAACGCGTCGAGCGCCAGCACGAGGTCGAACGCCCCGTCCCGGAACGGCATCGACTGGGCGTCGCCGCGGACGATCCGGTCGATCCCCCGCTGCTTCGCGAAGTGGATCGTCTCGGTCGAGATGT
>JAUIEL010000695.1 GCA_030428825.1 bacterium | reverse complement strand
TTGTGTTCGGGTGGAACCGGGTCGGCCCGCGCATGCACTTCTTCGCCACGTGCATGGTCTTCCTCGGGTCGATCTTCTCCTCGGTCTGGATCACCGTCGCGAACTCCTGGCAGCAGACGCCGGCCGGCCACGAGATCGTGCCGGTGCTGCGGGACGGCGTGCCGTGGATCGTCGACGGCGTCCCGATGATGCGGGCCGAGATCACCGACTTCTGGGCGATGGTCCTGAACCCGTCGACGATCCACCGGCTGGTGCACGTCTGGATCGGCTGCTTCATCGTCGGCGGCTTCTTCGTCACGAGCATCGCGGCGTGGTACCTGCTGAAGGGGCGGCACGTCGAGTTCGCGCGCCGGTCGTTCCTCGGCGGGCTGGGGCTGGCGACCCTGGCGGCGCTCGCCGCGCCGGTCTCCGGCCACCTCCAGGCGAAGAACGTCTACGCCACCCAGCCGGCGAAGCTCGCCGCGATGGAGGGGCACTACGAGACCGGGCGCGGCGACCTGACGCTGTTCGGGATCCCCGACGACGAGGCGCAGACGATGCGGGCCGCGGTCCAGGTCCCCGGCGGCCTGGGGTTGCTCCTGTTCGAGGATCCGGACGCGGAGGTGATCGGCCTCGATCGGTTCCGGCCCGAGGACCGCCCGGCGGTGGCCGTGCCGTTCCTGACGTACCGGCTGATGGTCGGGCTCGGGACGGCGTTCGTCGGCCTGACGCTGCTCGCGTGGTGGTTCCACTGGCGCGGGACGCTGTTCGCGAAGCGGTGGCTCCTCTGGATCTTCGTCTTCGCGATCGGCGGGGCGGTCGTCGCCAACGAGGCGGGATGGGTCGCGGCGGAGACCGGGCGTCAGCCGTGGATCGTGACGCCCCCGCTCGACCTCGCGCCGGACGCGGACGGGTTCGCCCGGTACGACGAGTCGAAGGGGCTCCGCACGACCGACGCCGTCAGCCGCGCCATCGAGGCGGACCAGGTGGTCGGATCGATGGTGATGTTCGGCCTGATCTACGTGCTGCTGGGGGCGGTCTGGATCCGGGTGCTCCACGAGAAGATCATGAAGGGGCCGGACGCATGAGGGGGACCGGATGACGCCCGAGCTCCTCCCGACGATCTGGTTCGCCCTCCTCGGCGTCCTCCTGACGGGGTACGCGATCCTCGACGGGTTCGACCTCGGGGTCGGCACGATGCACCTCGTCCTCGCCCGGACCGACGAGGAGCGGCGGACGAGCCTGAACTCGATCGGGCCGCTCTGGGACGGCAACGAGGTCTGGCTGGTGACGTTCGGCGGGGCGCTCTTCGCGGCGTTCCCGATCGCGTACGCGGCGACGTTCTCGGGGTTCTACTCCGCGTTCATGCTGGTCCTGTTCGCGCTCATCTTCCGCGCGGTCTCGATCGAGTTCCGGGGGAAGATGAAGTCGTCCGCCGGGAAGACGGCGTGGGACGTGGCGTTCTCGGGCGCCTCGGCGCTGGCGGCGTTCCTGTTCGGCGTGGCGGTCGGGAACGTCTTCCGCGGCGTGCCGATCGACGACGCGGGAGAGGTGCGGAGCTCGCTCGTCGAACAGCTCTCCCCGTTTCCGCTCCTCGTCGGCCTCCTGACCCTGTCGCTGTTCGCGATGCACGGGACGATCTTCCTCCACCTGAAGACCGAGGGAGAGCTGCGGCGCCGGGCGGGCGCGTGGATGGGGCGGACGTTCGCGCTCTTCGCGCTCCTGTTCCTCCTGACGACGGTCGCGACGGCGCGGACGGTGCCGCACGCGTTCGACAACCTCGAGCGGTACCCGATCCTCTGGGCGGTGCCGGTCCTGAACCTCCTCGCGGTGCTGAACATCCCGCGCGCGATCCACCTCCGCCGTCCCGGCTACGCGTTCGTCAGCTCGTCGTGCGTGATCGCGGCGCTCGTCTTCCTGCTCGGCACGACCCTCTTCCCGTACCTGCTCCGGTCGTCGCCGCACCCCGATCAGAGCCTGACGATCGCGAACGCCGCCTCGAGCGACACGACGCTCCGGATCATGCTGGTGATCGCGGGCGTCGGCATGCCGGCCGTCCTAGCCTACTCGGCGGTCGTCTACTGGACGTTCCGGGGGAAGGTCCGGCTGGACGAACACAGCTACTGAGGGGCGGGCCGTCCTCGCGTCGAAGCCCGCCTATTCGATCCGGAAGCTCCGCTCGTGGAAGCCGTCGTCGTCGAACGGGACGTCGTGCTGCGTGGTGACGGCGGAGCGGATCGTCCCGCCGAGCGGGTGGGGGTTCTCGTTCTCCGAGAGCCGCAGGACGCGGACGGTCAACGTTCCGCTCCCCTTCTTCGGGGTGTCGAGCACCCGGAGACGGAACTGCGTCAGGTTGTTCGGGTTCACCGGAGCGACGTCGAAGCCGAGCGGCTGGGGCGCCTTTCCGTCCCGGTGCCACTCGACGACGACGTTCGGGAAGAGCGGCGAGCCGTTGCACGGGTGGACGTTCACGCCGAGGTTCTTCAGGAAGAGGCCGCCGAGCTTCTTCATCCACTTCTTCTCGATGCCGACCGACCGCGGCTCGACCGGCTCGCTGAACGTCAGGACGAAGTCGGTCTTCCGCTTCACGACCGGGAGGCCGCCGGAGAGCACCGGCGGCTCGACCGGCTTCGTCGGCTCGATCGAGTTCAGCCAGAGCGGCGGGACGTTGGCCGAGCCGGCGCGCTTCACCTCGAACGCGGCGTTCACCGTCACGCCCGCGATCTCGTGCAGCCGGATGCGGATGGAGTCGACGGCGGAGAACGTGTCGTCCCCGGGCGCGGGCCCGAAGGCGGACGGGGTCGAGAGGTCGCCGTCGCCGGTGTCCGCGACGTACGTCAGCACGTTCTTCCTCGTGAGGAGGTTCTTCCCGTTCGGGAGCGGCACGAGCGGGAACGACGGGTCCCCACCGACCGACGTCCCGTCGACGGTCTTCCCCCCGATCACGACGATCCCGGGCAGGTGGGTCCCGTTCTGATCGGTGATCAGGACGTTCGTGGTCAGGAACGAGTGCGCGGCGAGCGAGGGGTCGTCCTTCGCGATCGACTTCCTCGTCTTCTTCCCGGTGATCTTGAACGGGAACTCGATCGCGAGGAACTGGTTCTGGGAGAAGGAGTCGGGCGGGAAGGCGAACGGCGTCGAAGTGACTCTCATCCGACCCGTCTGGCCGAGACCCGGCACGAACGTCCAGGCTCCGCAGGGGTCGACGTCGTCGTCCTCTCCCGGCACGACCGTCGCGGCGAGGTTCGGGCCGTTCGACACGAGGAGCCCGATCCGCGGGTCGTTCTTCCCCCCGAGCGGCAGGTCCGCGAACCCCTTGTCGCCGGCCGCGGCGGTCGGCGGAGAGGCGGTGGCGGCCGCCAGGGCGAGGAAGGAATGGAGAACGGTCCGCGTCGTCGGCAGGGCCATGGTCGGCGCTCCGGTCGGGGGGGCGATCGGGGGATCGCCCCGACTCGAGCAAGTCGCGGGCCGCCGCGGCCGGACGGGTTCAGTCGATCGCGGAGCGGCGTTCCGACGCCGGACGGGCGAGGTCGACGACCTCGATCTCCACGATCCCGTGCGGCGTCCGAGAGGAGTTCTTCGGCCC
>JAUIEL010000694.1 GCA_030428825.1 bacterium | reverse complement strand
GACGGCTACTCGGACGTGATCGTCGGCGCGTGGAAGCACGACGGCGGCGAGGTCGACGAGGGCGGGGCCTGGGTCCACCGCGGGTCGGCGACCGGTCTGGAGCCGACGGCGTCGTGGGCGATCGAGAGCGACGTCGCGGGGGCGAGGCTCGGCCGCGCGGTCGCGTCGGCGGGGGACGTGAACGGCGACGGCTTCGGCGACGTGATCGTCGGCGCCGACCTGATGCCGCTGGCCGGACCGAACCACGGACGGGCGACCGTCCACCTCGGGTCGAGCGCGGGCCTGTCGGTCGAGCCCGACTGGATCGGCGACGGCGCGCAGCCCGGCGACCGGTTCGGCTTCGCGGTGGCGTCGGCCGGCGACGTGAACGGCGACGGGTACGGTGACGTCCTGATCGGCGCGAAGGACGTCGGCACGAACGCGAACGACGCGGGCGCCGCGTACCTCCACTACGGCAACGGCGGGCTCGGCCGCGACGCGCGTCCCCGGCAGCGGCGCGAGGACCAGTCGAGCCTCGTCGCGTCGCTCGGCGCGCCGGACACCGACCGGATCTGGCTCTCCGCGAAGGTCGGGTCGCCCTTCGGTCGCTCGCTCGCGGCGCTCGAACTCGAGGTGAAGCCGCTCGGGGTCCCGTTCGACGGACTCGACACCGTGACGACGGGCTTCTCCGACGCGACCGGCGTCGGAGTCGGCATGAAGAAGAAGCTCTCGGTCTCGGCGCTCGGCTCGTACCACTGGCGCGCCCGCATGCTCTTCGACGTCGCGACGTCGCCGTACCAGCGGCGGGGCCGTTGGTTCGGCGCGCACGGGAACGCGTCGACCGAGGCGGACTTCCGGCAGGTCGCCTGCCCGACCCCCGCCGCCGCGACGCCGTACGGTTCGGGGAAGGCGGGGACGAACGGCGTCCCGACGCTCTCCGGGACGACGCCGACGCTCGGCGGGACGTTCACGCTGACGCTCGCGAACGGCGCGCCGGGGGCCGCGGGTTCGTTGTTGTTCGTCGGGCTCGCGCCGATCGCGCTGCCGTTCGACGGCGGGACCCTCCTGACGTCGCCGCTCCTGACCCTGGACCTCCCTCCGCTCGACGCGGCGGGCGGGTTCTCGCTCCCCGCGGCGCTCGAGGACGACCCCGCCTCCTGCGGGTTCTCGGTCTTCCTCCAGGCGTTCGTCCCCGACCCGGCCGCGGGCGGGTTCTACGGGATGGCGATGTCGAACGGGCTGGAATTGACGTTCGGCCACTGACCGGGGTCGGTCCGGTCCGATCGGGTGGGCGCGCCGCGCGGAGCGATCCGGGCGGCGCGCCCCCGTTTCCCGGAATTCGATGCAGGCGGCCGGCCCGAACCGCGTGTCGACGTCCGGGGCGCCCGACGCGGGTGCCCCGACGAGTTCGAACCGGAGAACACGACGATGATCCTCGAACCTGCCCCCGTCTCCCGCGCCCTCCCGCGCCGGAGGAGCGCCCTCGCGCTCGCCGCGCTCCTCTGCGGCGCCCCGGCGCTCCCCGCCGGGGAGCCGACCTACGACTGGAAGAAGGAGGCGAACCAGGCGGACGCCGAGTGCGGATCGTGGGTCGGGCCGGCCGGGGACGTGAACGGCGACGGTCACGGAGACGTCATCGTCGGGGCGCGGAGGTTCGACGCGGGCGGGCTCGTCGACACGGGGCGGGTCTGGGTGTTCCACGGGAAGGCCGGCGGGCTGAAGAACAGCCCGGCCTGGACCTACGCGCCCGACGAGGCGGGAGCCCTGGCGGGGACCTCGGCGTTCACGGCCGGCGACGTGAACGGCGACGGCTACTCCGACGTCGTGATCGGGATCCCCGGCGCCGACGCGGGAGGGACCGACCGCGGCCAGGTCCGCGTCTACTACGGCTCTCCGACCGGGATCGAGGACGCCGGCGTGACGATCCTCGACGGCGCGTCGGACGGCGACGGGTTCGGCGAACGCGTCGCGACGGCCGGCGACGTGAACGGCGACGGCTTCTCCGACGTGATCGTCGGCTTCGACCTCGTCGGCGACAACGGCAAGGCGACGGTCCACCACGGCTCCGCCGCGGGACTCGTGACGACGCCGGCCTGGAGCAAGAGCGGCGCGAGGCACTTCGGGTACTCGGTCCACACCGCGGGGGACGTGAACGCGGACGGGTACGCGGACGTGATCGTCGGCGTCCCCGGGAAGACGGTGAACGGCGTCGACGACACCGGGAAGGTGATCGTCTATCACGGCTCGGCGTCCGGTCTCGAATCGACCGCGGCGTGGTCCCTCGACGGCGGTCAGGCCGGCGAGCGTTACGGGAACTCGGCGGCGACGGCCGGCGACGTGAACGGCGACGGCTACGCCGACGTGATCGTCGGCGCGACCCGCTTCGGCGGCGGCAAGGGGCGGGCACGGATCTACTCCGGCGGCCCGAGCGGCATCTCGGGGCAGCTCTGGGCGTTCGCGGGCCAGATCCCCTCCGGTCGGTTCGGGCACTCGGTCTTCACCGCGGGCGACTTCAACGGCGACGGCTACGCCGACGTGGTGGTCGGGGCGCCGGAGCTCGACCTCCTGCTGGACGGGGGGCGCGTGTTCGTCTTCTTCGGCTCGAGCGGCGGTCCGAGCGCGACGCCGGACTGGAAGTACGTCGTCACGGACAGCGTCTCGCGGGCCGGATTCCGGGTCGCGACGGCCGGCGACGTCGACGGGGACGGGCTCTCGGACATCATCGTGGGAGACCCCACGGCGTTCGCGACGCAGCTGCACGAGGGATGGGCGTACGTCTTCCGCGGGTGCTCGTCCGGTCCCGCGGAAGACGCCGGATGGAGCGTGAAGGGGACGCAGCACCTCGAGGAGTTCGGCTCGGCCGTGGCGATCGCGGGGGACGTGAACGGCGACGGCTACGACGACGTCCTCGCCTCCGCGCCCTCGTTCGACGGGCCCTCGTCGAACGAGGGGAGGGTGGTGCTCTACGCCGGATCGCCGACCGGACCGTCGACGACCCCGCTCTGGTCCGCGGAGGGAGACCAGGTCGACGCGCTCTTCGGTTTCTCCCTCGCCACGGCGGGGGACGTGAACGGAGACGGCTTCGACGACGTGGTCGTCGGGGCGCCGAAGGTCTCGAACACGACCGGCGGGCTCGCGTTCGTGCGGGTCCATCACGGCTCGCCGACCGGACCGTCCGCGGCGCACGACTGGGAGGTCGTCGCGGACGTGACGAACTCGCGGCTCGGCGCGACGGTCGGCTCGGTCGGGGACCTCGACGGGGACGGCTACGGCGACGTCTTCCTGGTCGACGGGTGGCGCGGCGTCGTGCGGGTCCATCACGGTTCGTCGGGCGGCCTCGGCCCGTCGCCGGAGCGGGTGCTCGACCACGCGAGCGACCTCTACCTCGGCGCGGCGCCGGCGGGAGACGTGGACGGGGACGGCTTCACCGACCTCCTGGTGCACGGCTATCGTCACGCCGACGGGAAGAACCGGGGGTTCGCCGAGCTCCACCTCGGAGGACCGACCGGCCTCTCCGGCGTCGCGGCCTGGTCGAAGCAGGGGAACGACATCCGGTACGGTCGCGGGCTCGGGTCCGCGGGCGACGTGAACGG
>JAUIEL010000022.1 GCA_030428825.1 bacterium | reverse complement strand
CCTCGGCACGGTCGGCGAGCCGATCAATCCCGAGGCGTGGATCTGGTACCACCGGATCATCGGCGCCGAGCGGTGTCCGATCGTCGACACGTGGTGGCAGACCGAGACCGGCGCGATGATGATCACGCCGATCCCGGGGGTGACGCCGACCAAGCCGGGTTCGGCGACGCTGCCGTTCTTCGGCGTCGACGCCGAGGTCGTCGACCACGACGGGAAGCCGGTCCCCGCGAACGAGGGCGGCTTCCTGGTGTTGAACAAGCCGTGGCCCTCGATGCTGCGGACCCTGTTCAACGACGACGAGCGGTACCGCGAGACGTACTGGTCCCGGTTCCCCGGGCGGTACTTCGCCGGGGACGGCGCGCGTCGGGACGAGGACGGCTACTTCTGGATCATGGGGCGCGTCGACGACGTCATCAACGTCTCCGGCCACCGGCTCTCGACGATGGAGGTCGAGTCGGCGCTCGTGTCGCACGACGACGTCGCGGAGTCCGCCGTCGTGGCCCGCCCGGACGAGGTGACGGGGCAGGCGATCGTGGCGTTCGTCACGCCGCGCGCCGAGGTCGGGATCGGCGACGACCTCCGGACCTCGCTCCAGGCGCACGTCACGCACGAGATCGGCGCCCTCGCCCGGCCGGCGGAGATCCGGTTCACCGAGGCGCTCCCGAAGACCCGCTCCGGGAAGATCATGCGGCGGCTCCTGCGGGACATCGCCGCCGGCCGCGAGACGGTCGGCGACACGTCGACCCTCGAGGACTACTCGGTCCTGGCGCGGCTGCGCGAAGACGAGGAGTGACCCCCTGATGCGCGTGCCGACGGCCGACCCGAAGCGGCGGTCCCTGCCGTTCCTGCCGACGACGCGCGAGGAGGTCGAGGCGCTCGGCTGGGACGCGCCCGACGTCGTGTTCGTCACCGGCGACGCGTACGTCGACCACCCGTCGTTCGCGATGGCGATCCTCGGCCGCGTCCTCGAGGCGGCCGGGTTCCGGGTCGCGATCCTCTCCCAGCCCGACTGGACGGACGCGGAGCCGTTCCGTTCGCTCGGCCGCCCGCGCCTCTTCTTCGCGGTCGGGGCCGGGAACATGGACTCGATGCTGAACCGCTACACCGCCCAGCGGAAGCCGCGTTCGGACGACGCGTACTCCCCCGGCGGCGTGGCGGGCCGGCGTCCGGACCGCTCGACGAACGTCTACGCCCAGCGGTGCCGGGAGGCGTTCAAGGGGGTCCCGGTGATCGCCGGCGGGGTCGAGGCGTCGTTGCGGCGCTTCGCGCACTACGACTACTGGAGCGACACCGTCCGACCGTCGATCCTCGCCTCTTCGAAGGCGGACCTCGTCGTCTTCGGGATGGGGGAGGCGCCGATCGTGGAGATCGCCCGCCGCCTCGACGCGGGCGAGGAGCCGCGCGACCTGCGCGACATGCGCGGCGTCGCGTTCCTGCTCGGCGCGAAGGAGGAGATGCCGCCGGGGTTCGACGCGGTGGCGCTCCCGTCGTTCGAGGAGGTGCGCGACGACGTGGTGAAGTTCGCGGTCGCGACGCGGCACATCCACCGCGAGTCGAACCCGTTCAACGCGAAGCGCCTCGTCCAGCCGCACGGAGACCGGACGCTCGTCCAGAACCCTCCCGACCTCCCGCTGTCGAAGGCGGAGATGGACGCGATCTACGACCTCCCGTACGCCCGGGACGCGCACCCGTCGTACGGCGAGAAGGTCCCCGCGCTCGAGATGATGCGGACGTCGGTGACGATCATGCGGGGGTGCTTCGGCGGCTGCACCTTCTGCTCGATCACCACCCACCAGGGGCGGGTGATCCAGTCGCGCTCGAAGGAGTCGGTCGTCCGCGAGGTCGAGGGGATCGCCGCGCGCGGCGACTCGAAGGGGATCGTGTCGGACGTCGGCGGGCCGACCGCGAACATGTACGAGATGCGGTGCACCCGGCCCGAGGTCGAGGCGAAGTGCCGGCGGCTCTCGTGCGTCCACCCGAAGATCTGTCCGCTCCTCGGCACCGACCACGCCCCGCTCGTCGACCTCCTGAAGGCCGCGCGGGAGGTCGACGGGGTGCGAAGGGTCCACGTGGCGTCCGGCGTCCGGATGGACCTGGCGAAGCGCTCGCCGGAGTACCTGCGCGACCTGGCGGCCCACCACGTCGGCGGACACCTGAAGGTCGCCCCCGAGCACGTCGACGACGAGGTCCTCCGCCTGATGAAGAAGCCGTCGATCGACGACTTCGAACGGTTCGGGCGGGCGTTCGCCGAGGCGAGCCGGGCGGTCGGGAAGGAGCAGTACCTCGTCCCGTACTTCATCGCCTCGCACCCCGGCTCGACCCTCGAGTCGATGATCGAGCTCGCGCTCTTCCTGAAGCGGAACGGGTACAAGCCTCGGCAGGTGCAGGACTTCATCCCCGCGCCGCTCGACGTCGCGACGTGCATGTACCACACCGGCCTCGATCCGATGACGATGAAGCCGGTCCCGGTGGCGCGCGGGCTGAAGGACCGGCGCCTGCAGCGCGCGCTCCTGCAGTTCTTCCGGCCGGAGAACTGGTTCCTCGTCCGCGACGCGCTGGTGAAGGCGGGACGGCGCGACCTGATCGGCGACGGTTGCGACGCGCTCATCCCGGCCGCGCCGCCGCGGGAGGCGATCGAGGCGCGTCGCGCGCGCGCCTCGCGGGACTGGGACGCGTTCACGGGGCTCAAGGACGAACCGGAGACCGACGACGCGCGGTCCGAGGACGCTCCCGCGGACGAACGGTCGGTCGGATACCGCCCCGGACGCAAGGGGTTCCGCGGTCCCGGCGGCTCGCCTAGCGGAAGAGGCGCCCGAGGCCGCCGAACGCGAAAGTGAGCGCGACGACGACGGCGAGGAAGAGGAGGACCTTGAAGAGGGGGCCGTCCGTCCCGCCGCGCGCGGCGAAGTCGTAGGCGCCGCACCCCGGGCACTGCGGCGCGTCCTCGTAGACCTCCTCCCCGCAGTGGCGGCAGGTCTCGGTGGTCGGTCCCTCGTCGTCCCACTCGTCGTCGGTCATCGCTGCTCCCAGGCCTCGCGGAGGCGTCGGACCGCGTCGGTCGCGCGGCGCGCCTCGAGCCGGCGCAGCGCGTCGAGCGCGTCGTCCCGCCGGCCGCGGTCGAACCACCACGCGGCAGAGTAGAGGAGCCGGGCGTCGTCGTCCCGCAGCGCCTCGAGGAGGAACCGGTCGAGCCGCCGCCGCTCGTCCGGATCGAACGGCGTCGCGCCCGCCCGATCCGAGGGAGACGGCAGCCGGATCGCCGGCCGCTCGTCCGGCGGCACGTCGAGGAGGAGTCGCCGCGCCTCGTCCGGATGGCCGGCGATCCAGGCGTCCGCCGGCGCGGCGAGGGGGCCGCGGAGGTCGGCGTCGACGGCGACGACGGCGACCAGCGCCAGCACGATCGGGAGCGCGCGGACGACGCGGCTCACTCGCCCGCCCCGTCCTCGCCGGCGGACCTCGGCGGGAGGATCCCGAGGTATCCGAGCTCGACCAGCTCCTCCAGCGTCTCCGGGTCGAGGGTGCCGGGGCCGGACTCGTGGACCCGGTGGAACCGGTCGGACTGGTCCCGGATCCGATCGAGCGCCTTCCGCATCCACGCGAACCGGTCGGCCTGCTCGGTCTTCCGGTCCACCGTCTCGCCGCCGGCCGAGCCGAGGTCGAACAGGGCGGCGCCGCCGTCGACGCGCCGGCTCTCGACCAGCTTCCACGTCCCGAGCCGGAGCGAGGCCTCGACGCCCCCCGCCGCGCGCGCGACGTGCTGGAAGGAGCAGGCGGGCTCGGGGGCGAGCTCCTCGCCGAGGAGCGCCGGGAGGAGCGAGCGCCCCTGCGCGAACGGCGGCGGCGGCGCGCCGGTCAGCGCGGAGAGCGTCGGGAAGAGGTCGACGCCGCGGACCGGGCTCGCGACCCGGCGCGCCGCGACGCCGGGCGCGCGGACGACGAGCGGCACGCGGACGACGTCCTCCTCGACCAGCTCGTGGTCGCACACGCCGTGCTCCATGAACCCCTCGCCGTGGTCGGAGACGAGGACGACCACGGTCTCGCCCCGCACGTCCTCCCGGTCGAGGAAGTCGAGCAGCGGGCCGAGCTCCCGGTCGAGCTGGCGGACCTCGGCCGCGTAGTTCGCCTCGACCCACGCGAGGGCGTCGTCGAAGTCGTCGCTCCGCCGCCACAGCTCCTCGACCGGCTTCGCGAACCGCTCCTCCCAGCCGGCGTACGCCTTCCGGAACCGCGCCAGCGCCGCGCTGCCTCCCGACGGCTCGACGGTGAGGTAGGCGGTCGCGACGTCCGACACCGGCAGGTCGGTCGTCGAACGGTTCCCCTCGACGCGTTCGATCAGCGTGTCCGCCAGCGCGTCCCCGGGCGGTTCGTACCCCTCCGGCGGGGGCGGCCGCGTCGTCGGCGCGTACGGCGAGTGGACGTCGTACCCGTGGAGGAAGAGGAACCACGGGCGGTCGTCGTCCCCGTCGGCCCAGCGGACGGCGCGGTCGATCTTCTCCCGGAACTTCCCGGTCTCCGTCTCCTCGTCGAACACCTCGAACCCCTGCGCGAAGCCGAACGACTCCTTCAGCCAGCCGCCGGCGGTGAACGCCGCGGTCCGGTAACCGTGCTCCGCGAACGCCTCGGCGAGCGTGAACCGGTCGTCCTGCAGCCGCCGGTCGACGTCGAACGCGCCGTGGGCGCCGGGGTAGAGGCCGGTCAGCAGCGACGCGAACGACGGGAGGGTCCACGGCGCCGCGGCGACCGCCGCGTCGAACACGACCCCCTGCGCCGCCAGCCGGTCGAGTCGCGGCGTCGGGTCGCCCGGCGCGCCGTAGCAGCCGAGGGCGTCGGCGCGGAGCGTGTCGACGGCGATCACGACGACGTTCGGCGGTCGCTTCCCGGCGCCGGCCCACCAGACGGCGGCCGCGGCGGCGGCGACGAGGACGAAGAGCGCGAGCCCCCGCTTCATCGGCCCTCCGCCGGTGCGTCGCCGGCGTCGTCGCCGAGCCGGTCGACCTCGTCCCGGTCCCCGCCCCACGGCTCGAGCTGTCCGAGGTAGCCGAGCTCGATCAGCTCGCGGCGCGCCGCCTCGTCGAGCGGCGCGGCGTGGGGATCGTGCAGGGCGGCGACGGCCGCGCTCCGCCGTCGGACCGCGCGGAGGAGGCGTTCGAGGTCCTCGGCCCGCTCCGGACGGCGGTCGATCAGGTTCCGCGTCTCGCCCGGGTCGTTCTCGACGCGGAAGAGGCGGCCCTTCCCGCGCCGTCGCTCCGTCACGCCGCCGACGATCAGCTTCCAGCCGAGGTGGCGGATCGAGATCTCCGGCTCCTCGCGTCCGACGTTGTGCTGGAAGCAGCAGACCGGCTCGTCCGGGAACGGTTCGCCGCGCAGGAGCGGCAGGAGGCTGCGCCCCTGCACCGGGGCGGCCGGCGAGAGGCCGCAGAGGTCGAGCACGGTCGGCAGCACGTCGATCGTCCGGACCGGGCGGTCGACGCGCTCCGGCCAGGCGTCGTCGCGCCCGCCCGGCGGTCGCACGATCAGCGGCACGCGCGCGACCTCCTCGTCGACGCGGGTGTGATCGAGTCGCTCGTGCTCCATGAACGCCTCGCCGTGGTCGGACACGACGACCACCACCGTGTCGTCGAGGGCGCCCGACGCCTCGAGCGCGTCGAGGAGCGGGGCGAGGGAGCGGTCCGCCTCCCTCACCTCCGCCTGGTAGTTCGCCCGGACCCAGGCGAGCCCCGCCTCGAAGTCGTCCGCCCGCCGCCATTGCCGCTCGAGCGTCGGCCGGAGCGTCGCGCTCCACCGGAAGACCGCCTGCCGGAAGTCGCGCTGGCGCGCGTGTTCGATCGTGAGCGCGGCGACCTGCACGTCCCCCGCGGCGACGTCGTCCAGCGCGTCGCCCGCCTCGAGCCGGGAGAGGACGCGGTCGGCGAAGGCGTCGTCCGGCGGGACGTAGCCATTGGGCGGGGACGGCCGCTCGTGCGGGGCGTACGGCGAGTGGACGTCGTACCCGTGCACGAACAGGAACCACGGGCGCTCGCCGCGGCGCGCCAGCCAGTCGAGCGCGCGCGGGATCCGGTCGTCGAACTTCCGGGTCGCCGACTCGTCGTCGTAGACCGCGAAGCCGTCCTGGAGGCCGTTCCGGTTCCCGACGTGGCCGCCGCCGGTGAACGCGGCGGTGTCGTAGCCGGCCTCGGCGAGGGTCTCGGCGAGCGTGAGGTGCCCCGCGGCGAGGCGGTCGGTCGCGAGGGTGACGCCGTGCGCCTCGGGGTAGAGACCGGTGAAGAGCGACGTGAACGACGGGAGCGTCCACGGCGCGGCGGAGGTGACGTCTCGGAACAGCGTCCCGGTCGCCGCGAGCGCGTCGAGGCGGGGGGACGGGTTCCCCTCCGCGCCGGTGCAGCCGAGGGCGTCCGCGCGGAGCGTGTCGATCCCGATCACCAGGACGTTCGGGCGCCGCGGCGGCGCGTCGTGAGGGGAGCACCCGACCGCCGCGAGCAGGGGGAGGAGGACGATCGGCGCGCCTCGCCTCATCGGGGCGCCTCGGCCGCTTCGAGTCGCCGGACGGCCCACGCGGCGTGCACGCGGACCCCCTCGTCCTCGTGGTCGACGTACCGCCGGCAGAGCGCGAGCGCGCCGTCGCCTCCCTCGTGGGCGACCGCGGTGATCGCGTTCCGCAGCAGCCCCGCCTTGCCGGCCCGCGAGATCGCGAACCGCTTGAAGTTCCGGTTGAACCCGTCCTCGAGCCGCCGGATCGTCTCGCGCGGGGTCAGCTCCTTCAGCTCGTCCGCGACCGGGAGGACCGGGGCGCCGTCCTCGTCGGTCGGCGGCGGGCCGAACGGGCAGGCGGTGAGGCAGTCGTCGCAGCCGAAGACGCGCGCCCCCTGCGCCTCGCGGATCTCCTCGGGGTGAGGTCCGCGGTGTTCGATCGTCCAGTACGACAGGCAGCGGCGCGCGTCGAGGACGTACGGCGAGGTGAAGGCGTCGGTGGGGCAGGCGTCGAGGCAGGCGGTGCAGGTCCCGCACCGGTCCCGGGCCGGCGGGTCCGGCTCGAACGCGGCCGAGGTGACGAGCGCGCCGAGCATCGTCCACGGTCCGCGCTCGACGTCGAGGAGCATCGTGCTCTTCCCGATCCAGCCGAGCCCCGCCGCGGCGGCCGCCGCCCGCTCGAGGAGCGGCTTCGTGTCGACGCAGACCACGCTCTCGGTCCCCGGGGCGAGCCGGCCGAGCTCTTCGGCGAGCCGCTCGAGGCGCTCGGCGATCGCGCGGTGGTAGTCGGCGAGGCGGGCGTACGCGGCGACGGTCCGGTCCTCGGCGGGGGGGTACGGGACGGCGGCGACGATCACGCCGCGCGCGGACGGCAGCAGCGCGGTCGGGTCGGCGCGGCGGGCCGGGTCGCGGGCGAGGTACCGCATCGCGCCGTGTCGCCCCTGGTCGACCCACGCCGCGAGCCGCGCGCCGTCCTCCCGGAGGGCGGCGGCGGTCGTGAACCCGATCCGCTCGAGGCCGAGCCGACGGGCGGTCGCGCGCAGGTGCTCCTTCATTCCGGGCGATGATACGCGCCGCCCCCGGGGATACACTCGGCGCCCACGATCTTGAGACCGACCCGACGCCTCCTGTCGATCGTCCTCGCGGGGATCGCCGCGCCGTCGGCCGCGGCCGAGACGCCGACGGTCGCGGGGCACGTCGTCGTCCACGGGGCGTCGCGTCTCTCCGCCTCGCTGCTCGACCTGTACGGCGGGCTCGGGTTCGGCCCGCCGCTGCTCGACGACCGCGTGGTCCGGGAGCGACTCTCGATCGACCTCGGTCTCGACTCCCTGGAGGGCATCGACGCCCGCGCGCCGCTCGGGGCGGTCTGGGTCGAGGGGGCGCTCGGGCTGGTGCGCGTGCCGTTCGTCGGTTCCGCGGACGAGGAGGGGGTCCGCCGCGCGGCGCCGCCCGGGGGGCGCGTGGTGCGGGTCGCCGGGAGGCGGTCGTACGTGCTCGCGCCGGACGAGGCGACGGGGCGGGCGGCGGCCGAGTACCTCGCCCGATCGGCGTTCGAGTCGGCGGCCGACGGCGCGCTCCTGTCGTTCCGATTCGCGGCGGCGCCGTTCGTCGCGCGGGCGGACGTCTGGCTCGCCGTGCGCGCGGACGTGCTGCGGGGCGTCGACCGCGTCGCGTCCCTCCTCGGCGACGGGCGGCCGGACCTCCGTCGGGTGGCGGAGGACCTCGACGACGTGCGGTCGCTCCTCGCGCCGTGGGAGCTCGTCGACGGCGAGATGGAGCTCGGCGCGGACGGCGTCGTCCTCCGCGGACGGCTCGCCGCCCGTCCGAAGAGCGAGGCGGCGCGCTGGCTCGACGGCGGGGCCGCGCTGCCGCCGGTCGCTCCCGAGCGGCGGGCCGGGGTGGCGCTCCTCGCCGAGTGGCGGTCCGCGTCGGCGGGCGGGGCGCGATGGGAGGAGCTCGTCGGCGACGTCGCGGAGCGCGTCGGGGGGCGGCTCGAGCGGACCCCGTTCGGCGGCCGGCTGACGGTGGCGCGGTCCGGTTGCTCGCTCGCGCCGCGGCCGGGGGACGGCGACGGCGCGTTGCTCCGTCTCTCCGTCGCCTGCGACGCCCTCCGCGGCGGCGAGGCGGGCGGGGCGCCCCTCCATCTCCACGTCGCTCGGGACGGTCGAGAGCTCCTGGTCGAGCTCGCCGCCCCGATCGACCAACTCCGGGCGTGCGTCCCGGTGATCGAGGTCCGATGAAGCTCCACCCCGTCCGCGCCGCGGCGCTCTCCGTCGGATTCGTGCTCGCCGCGTGCAGCGGCCGCGAGGAGGTCGGCGAGACGCCGTTCGCCGGGAGCGGAGCGCTCCGGACCCCGGGCGTGATGGGGGCGGCGTTCCTCGGCGGCGAAGTCGTGCGCGCGGCGACGCGGTCGGGAGAGCTCCCCCTCGGCGACCACGACGTCGACGTCCTGGTGCTGCTGCTCGACCGGGAGGCGTTCGGCGCGGGCGTCGCGCTCGACCTCGGCGGGAGCGGGGCGGCGGCCGCCGTCGAGGCGCTCGTCGACGCGGGCGGTCTCGAGCCGGTCGACGGGCGCGAAGGCGCGTATCGCCTGACCGATCCGTTCCGGGGGGCGGATCTCGCGGGCCTGCCGGGGCCGGTCGGGGCGGGGGCGCCGTTCCCGCTCGCGGGCGAGCTGCGTCGCTTCGACGTCGACGGGCGCGTCCTGCTCCTCCCGACGATCGACCTCCGGAGCGAGCTCCGGACGCTCGGCGCGTCGGTCCGGCGGGAGGTCCCGCCGTCCTCGGTCGCGATCGCCGTCGACGGAGGCGAGCTGGCCCGGTTCGCACGGAGGAGCGTCCTCCCGATGTTCCAGGGCGCCTCCGCGATCCTCGGCGCGTCCGCGCGGGAGCACGGCGCCGCGATCGAGGCGATGGTGCTCGTCGCGACCGCGGCGGTCGACGCGTTCGCACAGGTGGAAGGGATCGTGGTCGAGGCGGAGTTCGAGGACGGCCGCATCGGTCGGACCCGGCAGCGGATCACGCCGGTCCCCGGGTCGGCGGTCGCGGAACTCTGCGGGGCGCTCCGGCCGCTCGACGGCGAGTGGCCGCGGATCGACGAGGGCGAGAGCGGCCTCCTCCTCGCGGCGGACGGGACGGCGTTCGTCGACGCGGTCGCGCGGACGCTCGAGGAGCCGTTGATCGACCGCACGCTCGAGTTCGTGGAGCGGGTCGAGCGCGGCCTCGACGCGGCGCGGCGGCTCGGGATCACCGGGTTCGCGGCGACCGGTCGGGGGGGCGCGGTGCGGGTCGCCGGGGCGCCGGCCGAGCCGGACGTCCTGGCGCTCGAGACCGTGCTCGGGACCTCGCTCGAGCGGCACGGGGAGTGGCTGTGGACGCCCGGCGGCGGCCCGGAGGCGGATCGGACGCCGCCGCCGGTCGAGCCCGGGCCGTCGCTCTGGGCGCGCGTCGTCGGCCCCGACCGCGGGCTCGAGCTGACGTTCACCCTCGAATGGGACGGGGAGAGGCTGCTCGGGATCACTGCGCCAAAGTGACGTTCATGGAAATGTCAAAGTGACGCGATTCTTGAGGCGCGCCCCGGTCGTTCTGGCGCAGGTGCCGCGATCGGCGTGACGGCATGCCGCGTGCTTTGAACACTCCCGTTCCGACACGGGAGGTGCGGCGATGCAGTTCGAGAAGTTCACCATCAAGTCCCAGGAGGCGATCCAGGCGGCCCAGCAGCTCGCCTCGCAGCGGGGGAACCCCGAGGTCTCCTCCGTCCACCTCCTCTCCGCGCTCCTCGAGCAGGACGGCGGGATCGTTCCCCCGGTCCTGCGTGCGCTCGGGGCGGACGTCCCGAAGCTGACGTCCGAGACGCGCGCGGCGGCCGAGAAGCTGCCGCGGGCGCAGGGCGCGGCGGCGCAGGCCGCCGTCGGGCGCGACCTCCAGTCGGTCCTCGAGGCGTCGTTCGAGGAGGCGAAGGAGCTCCAGGACGAGTACGTCTCGACCGAGCACCTCCTCCTCGCGCTCTCCCGGTGCTCCGGAACCGCCGAGTCGCTCCTCGCCGGCCAGGGGGCGACGAAGAAGGCGCTCCTCGGCGCGCTGAAGTCGGTCCGCGGCAGCCACCGCGTCACCGACCAGGACCCCGAGTCGAAGTACCAGGCGCTCGAGAAGTACACCCGCGACCTGACGGCGCTCGCGCGGCAGGGGAAGCTCGACCCGGTGATCGGCCGGGACGAGGAGATCCGGCGCGTGATGCAGGTCCTGTCGCGGCGGACGAAGAACAACCCGGTCCTGATCGGAGAGCCGGGGGTCGGGAAGACGGCGATCGCCGAGGGGCTGGCCCGCCGCATCGTCGAACGGGACGTCCCCGAGGGGCTCGTCGACAAGAAGGTGCTCGTGCTCGACCTCGGCGCGCTGGTCGCCGGCACGAAGTTCCGCGGCGAGTTCGAGGACCGCATGAAGGCGATCCTGAAGGAGATCACGGCCGCCGAGGGGGAGATCGTCCTGTTCATCGACGAGCTCCACACGCTCGTCGGCGCGGGCGCGGCCGAGGGCGCGGCGGACGCGGCGAACCTCCTGAAGCCGGCGCTCGCCCGCGGTCAGCTCCGCTGCATCGGGGCGACGACGCTCGACGAGTACCGGAAGCACATCGAGAAGGACAAGGCGCTCGAGCGGAGGTTCCAGCCGGTCCTCGTCGGCGAGCCGTCGGTCGAGGACACGATCGCGATCCTGCGCGGTCTGAAGGAGCGGTACGACGTCCACCACGGCGTCCGGATCCGCGACGACGCGCTGGTGGCGGCCGCCCGGCTGTCGAACCGATACATCACCGACCGCTTCCTCCCCGACAAGGCGATCGACCTGGTCGACGAGGCCGCGTCGAAGCTCCGCATCGAGATCGACTCGATGCCGGCCGAACTCGACGAGCTGGAGCGGAGGAGCCGTCAGCTCGAGGTCGAGCGTCAGGCGCTGAAGAAGGAGACCGACCGCGGGTCCGCGGAGCGGCTGGCGCGGATCGAGCGCGAGCTCGCCGAGCTGAAGGAGCGGTCGTCGGGGCTGAAGTCGCGTTGGGAGGCCGAGAAGGAGGCGATCCGGAACATCCGCGCCACGAAGGAGAAGATCGAGGAGCTGAAGGAGGAGTCGAAGCGGCTCGAACGGTCCGGCGAGCTCGAGAAGGTCGCGCAGATCCGCTACCAGTCGCTCCCCGACCTCGAGCGGGTCCGGACCGGGTTCCAGGACCGGCTCGCCGAGCTCCACGAGAGCGGCGCCCTGCTGAAGGAGGAGGTCGGCGAGGAGGACGTCGCGGCGATCGTGTCGAAGTGGACCGGCGTGCCGGTCTCGAAGCTGCTGCAGGGAGAGCGGGACCGCCTGCTCGCCTGCGAGGAGGTGCTCCATCGCCGGGTCGTCGGTCAGGACTCCGCGGTACGGGCCGTCGCCGACGCCGTCCGGCGCGCGCGCTCCGGCCTGCAGGATCCCGAGCGTCCGATCGGGACGTTCATCTTCCTCGGGCCGACCGGCGTCGGGAAGACCGAGCTGGCACGCGCGCTCGCCGAGTTCCTGTTCGACGACGAGCGGGCGCTCGTGCGGATCGACATGTCCGAGTACATGGAGAAGCACGCCGTCTCGCGGCTCGTCGGCGCCCCTCCGGGCTACGTCGGCTACGAGGAGGGCGGGGCGCTGACCGAGGCGGTGCGTCGCCGGCCGTACTCGGTCGTCCTGTTCGACGAGATCGAGAAGGCCCACCCGGACGTCTTCAACATCTTCCTCCAGCTGCTCGACGACGGCCGCCTGACCGACGGGCAGGGGCGGACGGTCGACTTCCGGAACACGCTCGTGATCCTCACCTCGAACCTCGGGTCCGACCGGCTCGCGGGGGCGGGGGAGGACCCGGCCGAGCAGCGCCGGATCGTCGACGAGGTGCTGCGCCAGTCGTTCCGGCCCGAGTTCCTGAACCGGATCGACGAGACGATCGTCTTCGACCGGCTCGGTCGGGAGGACCTGCGGCGGATCGTCCGGATCCAGTTCCGACTCCTCGAGGCGCGGGCGGCCGACAAGGGGATCGAGCTGGTGCTCGGGGACGAGGCGGCCGACCGGCTCGCCGAGCTCGGCTGGGAGCCGGCGTTCGGAGCGCGACCGCTGAAGCGGGTGATCCAGGAGAAGGTCCTGAACCCGCTCGCGAAGGAGATCCTCTCCGGCCGGATCGGGGAGGGGGACCGCGTCGAGGTCGTCGCGGAGGAGGGCGGCGTGTTCGGCTTCCGCAACGTCGGCGACGGCGAGCGCCGGTCCGCGTGAGGCAGAAAGGTTGCCGGAGGCCGGGCGGGACCGATACAATCCGTAGATGCCGGAGTCCTCGCCCGGCCGCCCCCCGCGGCCTCTCCGGCCGGAGTCATCAATGGGTTTGACACCACGGGATCGCTCCCTGGCCTCCGGTGCTCGTGCCGCTCGTCTCGTCCTGGCACTCCTCGTCGTGGCGTGCGTGGTCGACGCGGCGTCCGAGTGGTCGACGCCCCTGATCGCGGGGACCGGCCCGTCGAAGACGAAGGACTCCGACTTCGACGGGATCCCCGACCGGTCGGAGATCCACCTCGCGACCGCGTCGACGGCCCCCTGGTTCGCCACCAGCGCGGTGAACGCCGACTCCGACGGCGACGGCCAGCCCGACGGCTTCGAGTTCTGCCTCAGCGGCGGGACCGAGATCGTGTCGCCCGGCAAGATCCATCCCGTCGTCCCGCAGGTGACCCTCGGTTCGTACCAGCACGGCGACTCGCTGACCCTGGTCCTCTACGTCATTCCGGGCGACCTGAAGGCGATCGAGCAGTTCCACCTGATGGTCGGATTCGAGGGGCCGACGGGGAAGGTGATGCTCCTCGACCTGACCGATCTGTTCGCGGTGAACGTCCAGTCGGTCGGGCTGGCGACGTACGGCCCGCACACGATGGCGGTCTTCCAGACCAGCCTCCCGATCGCCAACACCGTCGGGCTCTTCCCGTCGCTGTCGATCATGGCGCTCGGCTCGATCGCCGGCGTGAAGACGGGCGACAGCGCGACGTTCACGGTCCATCTCGGCCACGTCTACCGCTGGCGCTACCAGGCGATCCAGAGCCTCGATCCGGACGAGGAGGAGGTGGTCCAGGGGGAGGCGATCCCGCAGGAGACGGAGGCCCTGCCGGGCGCCGGCGGGAGCGAGGTCTGCTCGACCACCGAGATCACGAAGCCGACCGGGACGCCGGGGGTCGTCGAGCGGCTGACGGTGGCCGCGGGGTGCGACGGGGGGACGTGGACGTGCGTCGCCGGAATCTGCGCCGCACTCGTAGGGAAGAAGACGGTCGTCCTCGATCACCTCGAATTCCTCGACTGATCGCGCAACTCCATTGAGGGCCGTGGTTTTGGCGCGATCGGGCGGCGCGCAAAAGTCCCTGGTTCCGTGGAACCGGCGGGGGCCGGTCCTCGTCTCATTCCTGACTCTCGAATGATCGAGGACACCGAATTCGACTTGGTTCGGCGATGCCAGTCGAGCGAGCCGGAGATCTACGAGCCGGCGTTCGGAGAGCTCTACAGCTCCTACTCGGATCGGGTCTTCAACACGTCGTTTCGAGTGGTCGGCAACGCGGCGGACGCGGCGGACGTCACGCAAGACGTGTTCCTGACGGTCTTTCGCAAGATCGGAGAGTTCCAGTTCAGCTCGAGATTCTTCACGTGGATCTATCGCATCACCGTCAACCTCAGCATCGACCGGCGGCGTCGAGGACAGTCCGCGCCGGGGCTGGTGCTCGAAGGAGGGGGCGAGGCGAGCGTGCTGAACTCGCTCCCCGACGAAGAGGCGGCCTCGCCGGACGCCTGGGCGGACCGGGAGTTCCTCGAGGGGAAGGTGCAGAAGTCGATCGAGCGCCTGAGCCCGAAGCTCCGCGCGATCGTCGTGCTCCGCTACATCGAGGGGCTCGCGTACGGCGAGATCGCCGAAGTGATGGATTGCTCGATCGGGACCGTGAAGTCGCGGCTCAACCGCGCGCACAAGAATCTCGAAGTGTTCCTCGGCCCCGTGGTCGAGGCGATGTCCGGGGACGATGAGGAATGACCGCGCCGTACCGCGACCCGCACCGCGACGACGAACAGGGCCCCCCGGGTCGCTCTCCGAGCGACGAGCGGGTCGTCGTGTACGTCGACGGCGGGCTGGACGGGGAGGCGCGTCGCGCGTTCGAGGACGAGCTCTCCGGCTCGGAGGCGCTCCGCGACGAGGTCCGTCGCGCCCGCGCCGTGCGTCGACTGGTCGCCGGCCTCCCGCGGGTCCCGGCCGTCGGGCTCCCGACCGCGGCCGAGCTGCTCGAGCGCGCCGGTCCGCGGGCCCCGGTCGCCTCGACCCCGGCGACCTCGTCGACCGGAACCGATCGGGTCGCCGCGCTCGTGGGCGGTCTCCCGCGCCGGACGGCCCCGCCGGAGATCGGCGAGCGCTTCCGGTCGTTCGTCGCCGCCGAGGCCGCGGCGGCGGTGAGCGCGCGGGTCCGTCGGGCGATCCGGCGTCCGGTCCCGGTGGCGACGTGGGCCGCCGCGGCGGCGCTCCTGCTCGTCTCGGGCGTGTTCGTCTTCTCGGCCCCGCCGCCGCGCCCGTCGGGCTCGCGGATCCCCGGGGTCACCTTCCGGTTCGAGGTCGCGCGTGGCGTTCCGGGGCGTCCCGTCGACGCCGGCGCGGCGTCGCTCGGCGTCCTGTCCGTCCCGGTCCCGGCGGGACAGGAGGATCGACGGTGAGGGGGCGGGCGCACGCGCTGTCGGCCGTCCTCGCGCTCGCCTCGCTCGCGCTCCCCGCCTGCGGGCCGGTCGGGGAGGGCGCGTTCCTCGGGCGGACCCTGGCGGACGTCGAGGCGTCCCGCGAGCTGACGTGGGTCGCCGAGCGGCAGTACGTCGACTATGTCGGCACCTCGCCCTCGGTGGCGGTCGAGCGGTTCACCCACGGTCCGGACGGTGCGTTCCGCGTCGAACTGCTCGAGCTGAACGGCAAGACGCCGGACGCCATGAACGCGAGCGAGTTCGAGTCGTTCGAGACGCTCCGCGAACTCCTGCTCGGCGGCCGCGGTCGCCACGTCGCGCGGATGCGCGACTTCGAGGTCCGGGACACCGAGCTGTTCGCGGCGAACTACTCCTGGACCGTCTTCGACACCCAGTCCTCGGTCGCCGGGCGCGCCGCGCTCGTGGCCGAGGCGAAGCCGTATCGGATGGACCGCCCCTGGTACCGCGTCTGGGTCGACCAGTCGAACCTGGTGACGCTGAAGTACGAGGAGTACCTCCCGAACGGCACCCTGGCGTCCGAGATGGAGGTCCTCTCCATCGCGTTCGCCCCCGACCTCTCCGAGGTCGAGTTCCAGTCGTCCCTGCGATCGGCGCCGCAGGAGATCGCGCTGGAGCAGATCGGCGCGTTCGTCGCCTTCGAGGCCCTCGTCCCCAGCTACCTCCCCGAGGGCTTCGTCCTGACGTCGTGCCGGCTCACCGGGCTGGCCGGTTCTCCCGTGCTGGTGCTCTCCTTCGAGGACGGCGTTCAGGAGCTGCTCCTCGTCCAGTACCAGGAGATCGTGCCGAGCGAGCCCCTCGAAGGCGTCCCGGTCACGGTGAAGATGGCGGCCTACGGGCCGACCGTCGACGCCGGTCTCCGCCTGATCGGAACCCAGCTCCACGTGACCGCGAAGGTCACCGAGGGCGAGATCATGGCCGTGATCGAGGGGCTGGAGAAGGCCTCTCCCTGACGGACCGACTCCCCGAGGACGCCGAAAGGGCGATCGCCGCGCGAGTCGCGACGATCGCCCTTCCCTTGGGGCCGTCCCCCGGCGGGCGGAGGCAGCGGGCGCCGGAGGGTCACTTCACCGTCGGGTCGCGGCTGTAGTTCCCCTTGACGTACGCCGCCCACTTGTCGTCGAGCTCCTCGCAGGTCCACCCGAACGCCTGGCGGAGCGCCTGCTCCGAATCGCCGCCGTACGTCCGGTGTCCCCGGACGAACTTGACGAACTCCTCGGGGTGCTCGGCCATCAGGAAGTCGATGACGCTCCACGACTTCGCGAGGTCCGCGTAGTCGAGCTGGTTCAGCGACTTCTTGCAGGTGTCGACGAACGGGTGCGGCTCCTCGAGGGCGCCGTCGATGATGTCGAAGCAGATCAACTTGTACGCGCCGTCGGACGTCTTGTCGGCGACCTCCACGCGGTTGGCGTACTTGGTGTTCGTCGAGCAGGTCAGCTCGTTCGCGCCGAACTCCATGATCGCGACGTACGCGCCGAACCCCTCCTGGAGCCACGGCGGGCAGGCGCCGGCGACCCAGCGCATGTAGGTGTCGCCGATCCAGTGGGCCATGCCGCGCTCGAACGGGAGCTCGCTCTCCTTGCGGGCGGCGAGCGGCACGCTGCCGAGCTGCATGCCGCCGGGGTTGTCCTTGAAGAACTTCTTCGTCTCCGCGTCGAGCCCCTGGATGTTCTTGTCGACCCAGTCGATCAGGTCGATGAACGTCCCCTCCTGCTTGACGTGGAACATCATGAACGGCTGGTTCCAGATCGCCTGGGCCGGCTCGCGGCCGAACAGCTTGTTGCAGCTGACGAACAGCCGCTCCGCCATCGTGAGATGGGTGTGGATGTCCGGCATCGGCATCTGGCAGCGGAGCGAGAAGTGCGTGCTGCTCGCGACGTTGAAGTCCTGGCCGAAGAAGTCCTCGAGGACGCCCTTCGTCTCGAGATCGCTCTCCTCGTTGTCGGCGATGACCCCCACGAGCTCCTGGACGACCGACGAGATGTCGCCGATGTTGTCCGCCGCCGTCCGCGTGCTCGACGGCGACCGACCGCTGCCGCTGCTCTTCGAAGCGGTCGACCGGCCGCCGCTGCTCCGGCGGGCGTCCGCCTTCGCCTTCCGCTCGGCGGCGGCGATCTCGCTGCGCGTCTTCCACTCGCCGTCGACCAGCTGGTACCCGAGGCCGCGGCGGGCGGTCTCGTTGTCCGGCTCGACCTTGATCACCTCGCGGAGGACCTTCCGGCCCTCGCGGGAGAGGCGGTTCTCCTTGCACCAGTCGGCCAGGTCGAGGAGCGCGAGCGCGTCCCGCCGGTCGACCGCGTCCCAGCGCTCGCGGAACTGCTCGGTCGGCGTCGCGCCCTTCGAGATCTTCAGGACGTCGCTGCGCGGGATCGTCACCGGTCCGAACTTCGTCTGGACCACGACCTCGGCGTCGGTCTCCTTGATGATCTCGCCGTCGACCTTCCGGCCGTCCTTCCGATGGACCGTGTCCGCCGAGGCGAGGTCGAGCGATCCGAGCAACAGCAATCCGGCGGCGAGGGCCGGGAGTCCGAGTCGACGCATCATCGACACCAATCCTCTCTACTTCAGTCGTGCGGGCGTGCGCGGCACATCGGACGGGTCGTCCGGATGCACTCTCCAATATAGTTCGGCCGTCCCGCGGCCACAACGAGCCGCCGGGGCTCGGCCGGGGCGGCGGTGGGGGACGGGCGTCCCGGTCAGCCGTCGACCGGAGGGTGGTCGCCGAGGGTGGCGACCCAGGCCTCGAACTCCTGTTCGAGCTCCGCCGTCGACCGCCCGTTGAACGCGGTCTGGAACGCCTCCTCCTCCTTGATCTGGCGGCGCGGGCGACCGTACTCCCGGTAGGCGTCGCGGACGTAGTCGACGAACTCCTGGGGGTACTTCTCGAGCATGAACGAGACCAGGAAGTAGCTCTTCACCTGCTCGTAGGCGTCGATCTCCTCGACGATCTTGTCGCGGAACGTGCTCCAGCGGGGGAGGGTCGAACGGAACTGGGCGTCGGCCATCCGCTCGTACCACTGCTTGAAGTTCCCGAGCTTGTCCCCCCACTTGTCGACGTGCTCGTAGCCGACGTACTCGGTCACCGAGAGGGTCCGGTAGCCGTTCAGGAGCCCCTCGTAGTAGTGCGACAGCCCGGACTCGACCCACCCGGGGATCTTCCCGCCCCGCTTGAACCGCCGGACGTACATGTTGCCGGCGTAGTGCGAGAGGAAGCCGAGCAGGCTGATCATCCGGGATCCGCCGCTCTTCAGGTGCCGTCCCTCGGAGGCGACGATCAGCGGTCGGGGGAAGAAGATCGGGAAGGAGTGGGCGTCGACGTATCGCTCGTTCACCCCGCGCGGAGGGTTGTAGAGCTTCTCCATGTACCCGTCGGGCTGGACGAACGTCGTGATGTAGTTCGGGTCGGGGAAGACGTACACCGCGATCGGATAGAAGTCCATGATGTTGGCTTCGATCGCGTCCGGCGCGAAGATCTCGGAGAAGTGGGCGAACCCCGCCTCGAGGACGTCGAGGATCTCCTTCTGCGCCTCCTCGTCGAGCTGGGAGCGGAGCGCGAAGTGCTCGGAGGTCCGGATCTCGAGCTCGACCCCGAGCATCGGACCCATGTTCTCCTCCGCCTGCAGCGTGTAGATCTCCGGCCACTTCAGCCAGTTCCCCTGGTACAGCTCGTACCCCTGCAGCCGCTTGGCGGTCTCCTCCTTGATCCACTTCCCCTTGTAGAGGACCCGCCCGCGCTCCTTCATCTGGTCGGCGAGCTCCGCCTTGTACTCCTCGAGCTCCTCCGGCGTGAACCACTTGCCGTCGTACGGCACGCGCCCGAGCGCCTCGTTCGCCTCCGCGTGGTTCGGGTCGATGTCGACGACGGCCTGGAGGACCTCGCGGTACTCCTTCTCCAGCCGCTTCTCCTTCGCGTACTTCGCGACCTCGAACATCTTGGCGGCGTCGTCGCCGGCCGCCTTCCGCCGGGCCGCCACCTCCTCCTTCGGGAGCCGCTGCAGCTCGATCCGCTCGACCTTCGCGCGCTCGAACGTCATCCGCCCGAACTTGGTGTCGACGATCAGGGTCGACCCGTCGTCCTGCACGATCTTCCCCTGGATCTTCTGGCCGGACTTCATGTGGATCACGTCCGCGCGCGCGGACGGTCCGCCGGCGAGGGCGGCGAGCAGGGCGACTCCGGCGAGGATCGGGAGGCGGGACGGGGACGACGACATCGGACTCTCCTCCTCACGAAGGCGGGGCCGCGAAGCGCGGACCGGGCGCGAGCGACGGTAAGCGCGGATTCCGCAAGGTGCAACGGCGCACCGAGAACTACGGTTCAGGCCTCGCGGTCGTGGATACAATCTCCGGGTCGGATGGTCACTTCCAGCGAAACCCCCGGCTCCGGAACGACTTGGGAGCGCTACCGCCTCGAAGGCCTCCTCGGGCGCGGCGCGGGTGGGAGCGTCCACCGCGCGCTCGACCTCTGGACCGGCGAGCGGGTCGCCGTCAAGCGGTACCGATCCGGTGTCTCCGCCCGCGCCGCCCACGAGGCGTCGCTCCTGAGCGAGATCCGATTCCCCGGCGTCGTCCGGCTGCGGGATTGTACGACCGACGTCGACGGAAGCTTCCTCGCGGTCTTCGAGTACCTGCGGGGAGCGGACCTCCGGACGGCGGCGGAGGGGCGGTCGATCGTCGACGCCGCGCCGCTCTTCGCCGACGTCCTGCGGGCGCTTTCGTTCGTCCACCGGCGGGGGATCGTCCACCGGGACCTGAAGCCCGAGAACGTGATCGTCAGCGACCGGGACGGGGTCGCCCGGGCGACGGTGATCGACTTCGGCCTCGCCTCGGACCGCCGGGACCCGTCCTCGTCGGTCGGCGGGACGCTCGCGTACCTCGCGCCGGAGGTGCTCGAGGGGGGCGCGCCGGATGCCCGCTCCGACCTGTACGGACTCGGCATCCTCCTGTTCGAGGTCCTCTCCGGTCGCCGGCCGAGCGCGGGGCTCGCCGGGGTCGACGTGGTCCGGCTCCACACGACGCGCGACCTCCGGCTCGAGCCCGAGGTCGCGAAGGACCTCCCGGCCGGACTCGCCGACGTCGTCCGGACGCTCCTCCGGCGGGACCCGGCGCTTCGGTTCGGGTCGGCGTCGGAGGCGCTGGAGGCGTTCTCGCGGGCGATCGGTCTCGACCTGCCGCTCGAGACCGAGGAGACGTTCCGGGGCCGGGTGGCGTCGCTCTCGTTCTCGACCGCCGGGGAGCTGGAGGAGCGCGCGCGGGAGATCGGGCCCGGAGGCTGGGCGCTGACCCTCCCCGCGGGGTCGCACGGCGCGGTCGCGAGGTTGAAGGTCGCGTGGGCCGCGGCGGGGCGGCGGGTCTTCCATCTCCGCCCCGGCGAGGGCGGGGTGCCGCCCGCCGGCGCGCTGCCGGCGGTCGGGCCCGCGGGCGGCGTGATCCTCGTGACGCTCGGCGAGGAGCGGGACGCGGCCGCCGCCGGCGCGCTCGCGACGCTGCTCGAGGCGCTCGCCCGCCGCGACGACCTCGCGCTGGCGGTCGTGGCGGAAGGGTCGGCGCCGCTGCCGGCGGTCCTCGCGCGCGCCGCGCTGCCCCGGCTCGACGTCCCGCGGCCGACGGACGAGGAGGTCCGCCGGATCGCGCGCGACGAGCTGTCGCTCGAACTCGACGAGCGCGACCTGAGGCGGCTCCGGCGGACGACCGGCATCTCGCCCCGCTCGTTGTGCGACGCCGTCGGGCTGGCGATCCGCGAGGGGGTCCTCCTCACGACCGACGAGCGGCCGCGGTGGAACGAGGCGCGCCGTCCCGAGCGGCTCGCGCCGGAGAGTTCGAGGTCCCGCGCCGATCGCGTGATCCGGTCCCTGCCCGACGAGCAGCTCGCCGTCGCCGGCGCCCTCGCCGTGGCGCCGCTCCCGGTGAGCGCCGACGAGCTCGAGCACCTGAGGCTCCCGGCCGAGGCGGTGCGGGCGCTCTCCTCGCAGGGGCTCGTCCGGATCGACGCCGAGGGGTGCGCGTCGTTGGCGTCGGACGCCCTGGCGCTCGCGGCCCTCGACCGGCTCTCGCCGGAGAGCCGCCGTCGGCTGGCGAGGCTCCGGGCGGAGTCGCTCGAACGGGACGCGGCCGAGGCGCCGGAACGGTGCGGCGAGGCGGGGCTCCTCCTGGTCGACGAGCTCGACGAGCCGGACCGGGCGCGGACGGCGCTGCTCGACGCCGGGATGCGCCTGCGCATCGCCGGGCGGTCGGGGCTCGCGCGGCGGTACCTCGAGCGATGCCTGCCGCTCTGTCCGGAGTCCGACGACCCGGCGGTCCGCCTGAAGGTCCTCCGCTGGCTCGCGGACTGCGACTCGATCGAGGGGAGGAACGAGGAGGCGGGGCGGAGGTTGCGGGAGGCGGTCGGGCTGGCGGGGGCCGCGGAGGACCGGGGGAGCGTCCACGCGATCCTCGCCCGGACCCGGCTGCGCGCGGGCGACCTGGCCGGGGCGGACGAGACCGTCGACCGGGGCCTTCGGATCGAGGGGCTCGCGGGGACGACGCGCGCGCTCCTCCTCACCACCCGTTCGATGATCCGGCGCGGCCGGCAGGACATGGCCGGCGCCGCGGCGGCGGCGCGCGAGGCGCTCGTCGCCGCGGGGGAGGCGCCGACGGCCGAGCGGGGGGCGGCGCTGATGACCCTCGCCAACGCGTGCGCCTACCTCGGAGAGGTCGAGGAGGCGGTCGAGACGTACCGCCGGGCGGAGCGCCTGGGGCGGGACCTCGGCCGGGCCGACATGAGCGCCCTCGCGGCCGCGAACCTCGGGCGACTGCTGCACGCGAGCGGTCGCGCGACCGACGCGGTCGAGGCGCTGTCGCCGATCCTCTCCGCGCTCGAGCGGGACGGCGAGACGCGGCACGCGGAGAACCTGCTGCAGACGCTGATGGTCGCCCGCGGCTCGCTCGGGGACGTCGCCGGGGTGCGGGCGCTCGCGCGGAAGGGGCGGGCGTTCTTCGGGGCGCACTCGTCACGCCACAACCGGGCGATGTTCCTCCGGCACGTCGCGGACGCGGAGCTCCGGGCCGGCAATCCCGGCGAGGCGGCGCGCCTCGCCGCCGAGAGCCTGGCCGTCCGCGAGGAGATCGGCGAGGCGGGGTTCCTCGCCGTCGGGTTGGCGCTCCGGGCGCGGGTCGAGACCTGGACCGGCGCCCACCGCGACGCCCGGACGACGCTCGCCCGGGCGATGCGGTCGATCGCGCGCGGGGCGCCGGCCGAACAGCGGGAGGACGTCCACTCGGCCGTCGCCGCCCTGCACCTGGCGGAGGGGCCTCGCTCGCTCCGGGCGGCGCGCCGCGCGGCGGACCGGGCGGTGGCGGCGGCGCTGGAGATGCGGCCGCCCCGGTCGTTGCCGCGTGCGGCGGCGCTCGCGGCGGAGGCCCGTCTCGAGGCGGGCGCCCCGGACGTCGCGTCCCGGGTCGAGGAGGCGCTGGCGGCCGTCGGCGAGCCGTTCGAGGATCCGGCGCTGGCGGTCCTCCGCGCCGCGCGGCTGACGGTGCGCGCGTCCCACGCGCCGACCGAGGAGCTCTCGATCGGGTTCGAACGGGCGTTGGAGACGCTCGCGGCCGAGGGGCACGCCGTCGAGCGGGCGCTCGTCCTGTCGTGGCGCGCGCGCGCGCGGGCGACCTGGGCCCGGCGACAGT
>JAUIEL010000693.1 GCA_030428825.1 bacterium | reverse complement strand
GCGCGCCGCCCTCGTGGTCGGTCCCGACGCTCGAGCTGATCGGCTGCGCGACGCCGGGCGCGGACCTCGTGATGAAGGGGTTCACCGGGTCGTTCGCGGCGCCGCCGGGGTTCCTGTTCGCCGGCGGCGCGGCCGCGTCGATCCCGGTCGGCGGGTGCACCTTCCTCGTCGGCGGGCCTCTCGTCGTCGCGCCGCTCCCGTCGGGGACGTTCGGGTCGTTCGTCCTCCCGGTCGAGGTGCCGATCCCGTTCGGCCCGGGGAGCGTCCACCTGCAGATGCTCGTCCCGTCCCCCGCCTCGCGGTCGGGGTTCGCGGCGAGCGCGGGGCTCGCGGTCGCGTTCGACTGAGGCGTCGCGCGGGCGGTCGCTCCGGTAGCAGCCCGTTGAAGAAGTCATGCGGGGCTGCGGCGGCTCCTCGCGGCCGATCCGCGCCTTGATCTCGGCCGCGAGGAGCTCGCCTCGCACCCACAGCACTTCTTCAACGGACTGCTAGACTGCGGGATTCCCGTCGGAGCGTCCCCATGCCCCTCGTCTCCAGGAGTGTCCGCCGACCGCCGGCCCCGGCGCGCTCCGCCCCGGAGGCGGCGTGACGCACCTCGAGCCGCTGCTGCGGCGGAACTTCCTCGAGTACGCGAGCTACGTCGTGCTCGACCGGGCGATCCCGGACCTCCGGGACGGCCTGAAGCCGGTGCAGCGGCGGCTCCTCCAGACGCTGTTCGAGATGCACGACGGGCGCCTGCACAAGGTCGCGAACGTCATCGGCGAGACGATGAAGCTGCATCCGCACGGCGACGCGGCGATCGCCGACGCGCTGATCCAGCTCGCCAACAAGGGGGACGGCCTCCTGATCGACCGGCAGGGGAACTTCGGTTCGGTCCTGACCGGGCACCGGGCGGCGGCGCCGCGGTACATCGAGTGCCGCCTCACGAAGCTCGCGCACGAGACCCTCTTCTCGCCCGAGCTGACGACGTTCAAGCCGAGCTACGACGGCCGGAAGGACGAGCCGGAGGTGCTGCCGGCGAAGCTCCCGCTCCTGCTCGCCCTCGGCGCCGACGGGATCGCGGTCGGGATGGCGACGCACGTCCTCCCGCACTCGCTCGCCGAGCTGCTCGACGCGCAGGTGCGGCTGCTGAACGGGGAGGAGCCGCGCGTCCACCCGGACTTCCCGCAGGGCGGGCTGCTCGACGTCTCCGAGTACGACGACGGGCGGGGGCGCGTCAAGGCGCGGGCGAGGATCGAGGCGCGCGACGACGACCGGGTCGTGATCACCGAGCTCCCGGCCGGGACGACGACCGAGCGGCTGGTCGACTCGATCGACGAGGCGGTCCGCGAGCGGCGCCTGGAGGTCGGCGCGGTGACCGACCTGACGACCGACCGGGTCGAGGTCGAGGTCCGCCTCGCCCCGGGGCAGACCGCGAACGGCACGATCCAGCGGCTCTACGCGTTCACCGAGTGCGAACGGACGATCGACTCGAGCCTCGTCGCGCTGGTCGACGGCCGCCCTCGGTCGCTGACGGTGACCGAGGCGCTCCTCCTCCTGAACGAGCGGCTCCTCGACCTGACGCACGCGGAGCTCACGCTCGAGCGGCGGAAGCTCGAGCGGAGGTGGCACCTCCTGTCGCTCGAGCGGATCTTCATCGAGCACCGCGTCTACCGGAGGCTCGAGGCCGCCGCCGATGCGGAGGGCGTGCGCGCCGCGGTCCGGGACGGGATGGCGAAGCACCGCCACCTCTTCCTCCGGGAGATGGTCGAGGACGACGTCGACCACCTGCTGCAGATCCGGATCCAGCGGATCTCGCGCTACGACCTCGACCGGAACCGCGCCGAGTGCGAGAAGATCGCGCGGGAGCTCGAGCGGATCGAGCGGCAGCTCGCGGACCTGAAGGGGACGACGATCGCGTGGCTCCGGAAGCGGAAGCGCGAGGCGGAGAAGGCCCGGCCGCGTCGCTCCGAGATCCTCCCGTTCGAGACCGAGGACCGGCGCCGACTGGTCCGGAAGGGGCTCGCGATCGCGTACGACGAGGAGACCGGCTTCCTCGGGACGAAGGTGAAGGGCCCGGTCCACCGCACGAAGGTCTCGGAGTACGACCGGATCCTCGCGATCTCCGACGACGGGACGTACCGCGTGACGCCGCCGGTCGAGCGCGTCCTCCTCACCGGCCGCGTCCTCCACGTCCGCCGCATCGCCCCCGGCGACACCGCGTCGTTCGTCGTGGTCTGGCGCGACCCGCGTCGCATCGCCTGGGCGAAGCGGATCGTCGTCGGCGAGTCCCAGCGGAACGTGAAGGGGGAGATCGTCCAGGGGATCCCGGTCGCGGTCGACCTCCTCCTCCTCGGCGACCCGCCGGGGAAGGTCCACCTCGAGTTCGAGCCGGTGAAGTGGCAGTCGGCGAAGGAGGGGCGGTACAACGTCGACGACCTCCCCGCCGGGACGCCGACCGACCCGGGGGTGCGCCTGTCGCACCGCGCGGTGAGGGAGCTCCGCGTCCTGGAGTGAGGCGGCGCCCGCGGGAGAAGTCGGGTGAACCGCGCCCCTCCCGGTCCGTTCGAACGGGCATGCCGATCGTTCCGCTCCTCGTGGCGGCCGCCGTGTTCGCCGGGCCTCCGCCGCCGACGCTGGCGAGCGAGCTCGACTTCGCCGTCGCGCTGGCGGACGCCGGCCTCCACGACCTGGCGGAGGCCCGCCTGCTCGCGATGGACGCCGACGACCCGCTCGACCGGATCGAGCGGGCGATCGACGGCCTGGCCGGGATCCGCATCGCGAAGGGGTTGGTGCTCGCCGCGCGGGCCGACGCGGCGCAGCTCCTCGGCGACGGCGGCGCCGACGCGGAGGAGCTGCGCGCCCGCGCCCGCGCCGCCCTCGAGGGGGCGCGGGCGGCGGTCGAGGACGGGTGGCGCGCGGCCGAGGAGGCCGCCGACCTCGACGACCCGGCCGAGCTCGAGCAGCTCGTCCGCTTCGGCGTCCTCCGCCACGCCGAGGCGACGCTCGAGCTGGCGCGCCTCGAGCCGCGAGGGAGCCTCGCGCGCGGCCTCCGCGCCGCCGCGGCCGCCGACGCCGCCGAGCGGTTCCTCTGGGAGGTCGGCGACGCCTCTCCGTGGTCGAACGCCGCCTACCTCGCGCACGGCCGCGCCCTCCTCGAACGCGCCGACCACGAGCCGAACGACGCGTCCCCCCTTCGCGCCCGCGCCGCCGCCTCCCTCGCCGTCGCCGCCGGCGTCGACGGGACGATGGCCGCCTCCCCGTACCGGATCGGCGTCGCCGAGCGCGCCGTCGCCCTCGAGGCCCGCCTCCTCCGGACGAGCTCCCCGCCCGCCCTCGACCGCGCGCTCGCGACGATCGAGTCGTTCCGCCGCCGCGCCGCCGAACACCACCTCCCGCCGAGCCCCGACCGCCTCCTCGTCGACCTCGAGGAAGCCCGCCTCCACGCCGCCCTCGGCGATCCGGAGCGGGCGAGGAAGATCGTCGAGGAGACGGCGGCCGGCGCGAGGACGGTGCGAGCGCTGGTCGAGGTGGAGAAGGCGCGGAGGGAGCAGGGGAAGCGGGGGAAGCAGGGGAGAGCAGGAGAGAGCAAGGGAG
>JAUIEL010000021.1 GCA_030428825.1 bacterium | reverse complement strand
CGGGGCGGTCGTCGTCCGGAAGAGGACGTACGCCCCGGCGATCCACGCGTGGAACGCGACCTGCTGGGGGTACGCCCCGAGCAACAGGAGGTGCAGCGCGAGCACGAGCCCGACCCACCGGAGCGGGGTCGAACGCACGAGGAGGAGCTCGACCGACCAGAGCGCCGCGAACGTCCCGGCGAACCCCCAGTTCAGCATCAGGAACGTCGGCCAGCCGGCGTGGAACGTGCCGGCGCTCAGGGCGAGCGCGCCGGCGAGCGCGGCGATCGGGTCGAGGCCGAGGGCGCGGAGGAACAGGAGCGTGAAGACGGCCGCCGCCGCGAGCGCGGCGATCGCCAGCGCGGAGTACGCCACGTACGGATCGTCGACGAGGAACGAGAGGACGTGATCGACGAGGAACGCGCGGCCGATTCCGAAGTGGTGCCACGTCGGCCGCCCGAGACCGGCGTGCGGGAACCAGGTCGAGATCCAGCCGGCCCGTCCGTCGTCGCGCCGGTGCTCGGCCAGCTCCGGCACGAACATCGTGCTCTGGTCCTGGAAGAGGTGGCTCGAGCGGTGCGGGGAGGCCGGTTCGTCGGGGAGACCGACCTCGAGACGGTTGTCGTGCGCGTGGACGACGTACCCGCGGAACAGGACCGGCGCGAAGAAGGCGACCAGAACGAGCGCGAGGAGACCCCACGCCACGGCGGGCGGAGTCTCCTCGCGGGGGCCGTCGCGGCCGTCCGTCGGCGCGGCGCCGATCGGTCAGCCGCCGATCGGCAGGTCGAACGCGTCCGTCCCGTCCTCCTCGTCTTCGTCGTCCGCGCCCTTCGCCTTCACGAGGTCGGCGCGGGACGGACGGAGCTTCTTGAACGAGTCGTCGGAGATGACGTAGTACCACGGCGCGAAGCGCTCCATCAGCTTCTTCGCCTCCGCCTTCCCCTCGTCGACCTTCTTGGCGTGGTCCTCGTGGGCCTTCGCGACCTTCTTCAGTTCGTCCTCGTGCGCCCAGTCGTCCGAGGCGACGTCCCGGGCGGCCCCCTCGCCGCCCTCCTCGCCGTCGGCCCCGAGGCTGACGACGGAGAACGACTCCTCGGTCACGCGGAGGCGGTACGGGTGGTCCCACGGGTCGGGCCGCAGCTCGCGGAGCAGCGGCTCGTCCCCCTCGGTCAGGACCTCGAGCGACTCGGGGAGCGTCTCGTGCTCCTCCTTGTACCGGTCGATCGCGTCGACGACCGCCTCGATCGAGGCGCGGGCGGCGGAGCGCTTGTCGAGCTCCTCCTTCGGGAGCGGGGTCCCCTCCGGCGGGTCGAGGAGCTGCTCGTCGAACAGCGCGGTCACCATCAGGAACCGGTTCGCCTCGAGCCCGTCCGCCTTCTCGCCCTCCTCGCCGGCCGTCCCCTCGCCCTCGGCGCCGGCGGTGACCGCCTCGCCCGAGCCGTAGAGGACCTCGCCGAAGCGGAGGGTGTAGGTGACGCCCTTCTTGGTCGACGCGAGGAGGTCGCCCTCGTTCGAGTAGAGGTGGCCGTCGTTCGTGACGAAGAACGCGTCAGGTCGCGGGTCAGCCCGGCCGGCTTGGCGCGGACGCCGACGATCTGCAGCCCGGCGAGCTCGGAGGTGATCTCGCCGACGCGGTCGCCGTCGACCTCCTCCGTCTCCTCGTCGAGCCCCTCGAGCTTCCAGTCGAACTCCGGCTTGTCGAGGACGACCAGCTCGCCCGGGATGCGCGAGAACGTCTGCTCGTCGATCGAGTAGGCGTCGATCACGACCTTCGCGACGTCGTACGACGAGACGCCGAGGAGGTCGGTCTCGATCCAGTCCTCGAACTTCGTCGACGGCATCGTCGGGAGCTTCGCCACGTACGTCCGCTTCTTCTCGGGGACGCGGACGTAGCGCATCCCGTCGCGTCCCTCGACCTCGTCCCCGATGATCAGCGACGCGAGGCGGTTGCCGGCGTCGTCCTCGAAGGTGACGAGCGTCCCGCGACCCTCGAGGTCGGCGGCCGGATCCTTCGGGTCGACGACGCCGAACGTGGCGTGGTCCTCGCTCCGGTCGGAGCGGACGCCCTCCTTGGCGAGGCCGATCAGCATCCCCGCGGACTTCGCCATCTGCTCCTTCGCGTCGGCCGGGTAGCCGTGGTGCGACGGGATCGTCCAGCGTCCGTTCTTCCGCTCGACGCGGAAGGGGCGGATCTCGGCGGTGTCGGCGGAGAACTCGACGACCTCGAGCGCGACCGCCTGCTGCGGATCGGAGAAGTCGGGGAAGAACTCCTCGCCGGTGTCGTCGTAGAGCGCCGGCGCGTCGATGCTCGGGGCGGAGAACCGCGCCAGCAGGACGAGCCCCGCGGCGACGGCGACGAACAGAACGGTCTTCATCATGGCGTTCACGACGCACCTCCCTGCGCGGACGGCGTGCCGCGGGACGTGTCCTTCTCGCGGCCGCGGCGCCGCATCAAGGTCCAGAGCCCCACCAGCACGGCCGGGATCGGCGTGATCGCGACCGAGCCGATCCGGTAGAAGTCCCGGATCCGGTTCTCGGCGCGGACCTTCTCCCGCTTCGCGTCCTCGATCACTCGCTCCTTCTCGGCGTTGATCGCGCCCTCCCGGACGTCGAGCTTCCGCTGCTCGACGTTCCGGATCGACTCGATCTGGATCGCCTTCGACTGCTCGTCGAGGTCGGTCCGCTGCTCGATCTGCGCGACGCGCTCGTCGAGCCGCTTCCGGGCGTCGGCGAGGTCGGCGTTCGCCTTCTCCTCCGCCTTCTCCTTCTCGTCGAGCCAGACCTCCTCGTACTCCGACTCCTGCGCCTCGATCGTCGTCAGCGTCCGGTGGACCGGGCGCCGCTTGCGGAGCTCGACGAAGCTCTCGTCGCCGGCGAGGACGTCGACGCTGTTCAGGAGGAACGTGACGTTGTCGAACTCGAGCCCCTCGAGACCGCGCCACCGCATCTCGAAGAACTCGCGCGAGATCATGTCGAGGTCGGGGACGAAGATGACGTCGATCGCGTTCTCGCTCCCCTCCGGCTTCCCGAGCACGCGGCAGGCGATCACCTTCTCGGTGCCGTCGTTCCGGTGCGGGCGGCGCGGGTTCAGCGCGCGGCCGAAGAACGGGTCGAAGCGGAACATCTCGTTCGGCGAGAGCGCGCCGCTCACGTTCGACGTGCGGAGGAGCGGGATCCAGGTCAGCCCGGGGACCGCGTTCTCGCGCACGTGGCCGCCGAAGATCGCGACGACCTGCTGGAGTCCGGAGGTGATCGCCTGTCCCTCGTTGAACGCCTTCGGGTTCACGGACGGGCTGACGAACACCAGCTCGGGGTCGAAGTCGTACTGCGGGAACGGGTTGTAGGCGTCCCAGACGACCACCGGCGACGGCTGGAAGCCGGCCGCGGCGGCCCAGTCGACGCCGAACCCCTTCAGCATCCCGAGGATGTCCCCCTTCTCCTCCTGGTTCGGCTGCTGCCCCATCATCGGGTTCTGGCGGCCGCCCTTCGGTTCGGACGGCGCGAGCTGCGGCGCCGCGGTCGGGAACGGGTCGTCGATCAGCAGGGCCGGGTTCCCCGCCTTCACGTACCGGGCGAGGCGGTCCATCTGCTCCTGGGTGAGCGTCGACGGCATGAGCGCCACGAGGACGTCGAGGTCCGCCGGGTACTCCTCGTCGACGTTCACGCGGACGACTTCGTACTGCAGCTTCAGCTCGCCGACGATGTCCCACTCGGGATCGCTGCGCATCCGCTGGAAGTCGAAGCCGCCGAACGCCTTCACGTCGTTGTCGAGCACGCCGACCTTGCGCCGGTGCGCGGCGGCCACGACGCGGAGGGAGCGCGCGATCTCGTACTCGACCGGCAGGCCCTTGTCGAGGAACGGGAGGACCACCTCCTCGAGGCCGGACGTGAACGCGACGGCGAGGAAGATGTCCTCGGTCCGGGCGCGGCCGTCCTCCTCGAAGATGCGCGTCTGGTGCGTGATGCCGAAGTTCTTCTCCGCCTCGGCGGCGGCGTCGGAGTACCGCTCGGTGTCGACGACGCGCACGCGGACGCGGTCGCCGGCGATCGCGTCGACCTGGCGGAGCAGGTCGAGCAGCGTCCGGCGGGTCTGGACGTAGTCCGGCGGGACCTCCGGCGACACGAACGCCTGGATCATCACCGGGCGCTCGCCGGGGAGGTCGCGCAGGATCGCCTCGGTCTCCGGCGACAGGGAGTGGACCGACTCGTGGGTCAGGTCGGCGCGCGCGCCGGCGTTCGCGCCGACGGCGGTCAGCGCCACGGCGGCGACGAGCAGGCTCGCGAACCGGATCCCGTAGTGCGTCCCGAGTCCGGCGCCGACGTGCCAGTGACGCCGGCCGAGCAGCACCAGGTTCAGGTAGAGGAACCCGGCGGTCAGTCCGACGTACAGGAGGATCGACGGCAGCGACACGATCCCGCGCGCCATCTCGTGGAACAGCGAGATCGGCCCGAAGCCGGTCCACGCCCTCGCGACGTCGGGGAAGAGGCCGGCGAGGAACTGCTCGAACATGACGAGCAGGCCGCAGAGGATCGCGCCGAGGATGAACGCGACGGTCAGGTTGTCGGAGAGCTGCGAGCCGACCATCCCGGCCGCGATCAGCGTCACCCCGAGCAGCCAGTACCCGAAGTAGTTCGACGCCAGGAGCCCCCAATCGGGGTCGCCCAGGTACGCCAGGAAGAAGAGCATCGGCACCGTGAACAGGAGCGCCACGGTGTAGATCCCGGCCGCGGCGAGGTACTTGCCGAGCACGATGTGCCCGTCGGTCGCCGGCAGGGTCAGCAGGAGCTCGTCCGTCCCCGCGCCCCGCTCCCCGGCCCAGACCGACATCGTGATCGCCGGGACGAAGAAGAGGAGGAGGAGCGGGTACCAGTCGTTCAGGGTGTCGAGGTTCGCGAGGTTCCGCTGGAAGAACTCGTTCGGCCAGAAGAGGGCCGCGGTCGCCAGCAGCACGAACAGGGTCAGGAAGACGTAGCCGGTCGGGTTGCCGAACCAGCGCCGCAGGTCGCGCTTGAAGATCGCCTTGGTCACCGGGCCGAGCATCACGCGGCTCCCGTCAGGGTGTGGAACGCCTGGTCGAGGTTCCCCTCGCCCTTCGAGCGGAGCTCGTCGCACGTGCCGTCGAAGACGACCCGCCCGCCGGCGATCATGATCACGCGGCTGGCGACGGCCTCGACCTCTTGGAGGATGTGGGTCGAGAGGAGGATCGTCTTCGTCTCGCCGAGCTTCCGGATCGTCTCGCGGACGTGGAGGATCTGGTTCGGGTCGAGGCCGGACGTCGGCTCGTCCATGATCAGGACCTCCGGCTCGTGCAGGAGCACGTGCGCCATCCCGACGCGCTGCCGGAACCCCTTCGAGAGCTTCCGGATCGGCTTGTCGAGGACGCCGCCGAGGGTGCAGATCTCGACCACCTCGTCGGTCCGCCGGCGGGCCGCCTCCCCGCTCAGGCCGCGCGCCTCGGAGAAGAACGCCAGCACCTCGCGCGGCGTCATCTCGGGGTAGAGCGGGCCGTTCTCGGGGAGGTAGCCGATGATCCTCGCGGCGTGGAGCCGGTCGTTCGCGACGGCGACGCCGGCGATCCTCGCCTCGCCGGAGGTCGGCGAGAGGTAGCCGGTCAGGATCTTCATCGTCGTCGACTTGCCGGCGCCGTTCGGCCCGAGGAAGGCGACCACCTCGCCCTTTCCGACCGAGAAGTCGACGTTCTCGATCGCGACGAAGTCGCCGTACCGTTTGGTCAGCTTCGAGGCTTCGATCATCGGGGGGGACGTGGACATCGTCTCCATGGCTCCAATTCCGAAACGAGGAACGTCCGGTACGGCGAGGAATTCGGTTCCGTTGGGGGCGGAGCGCGCCTCGCGTCGAGGGCGCCGTCTTCCCGGCCGCTCCGGAGGAACCCCACATGTTCCGCGCGGGCGAGCCGGGCGTCAAGCCCCCGCTCCGAGGGGCGGACGGAGGTTCGCACCGGTTCCGCGGTCTCGGCCGGTCAGGGCCACCAGGTGATCAGCACCCGTCCGACCCGGAGGTGCGGTCCGAGCGGGGCGTCGTAGTCGCCGAGGATCAGCTCGTCCCGGCCGCTCCGATCGAGGTCGCCGGACGAGAGGTCGCCGCTCGAGTGCGGCCCGTGTCCGTGGAGGGCTTCGAACCCGTGGACGGGGAGCGGCGTCGCGGCCGGGAAACCCCCCGGCCCGAGCACCGCCGCCCCGTCCCAGACGAGGGCGATCTGGGGCTGGTTCGCGGCGGCCGATCCGACCACGACGTCGAGCTCCGGGCCGCCGACGACGTCGGCCAGCTCGACGCGGTACGCCATCAGGTCGAACGGCGCCGGCGCGGGGTGGACGAACGGGAGCGTCGCGGGGACCGGACCGCCCGCGTGCGCCCCCGAGAAGAGCGACGCGCGGCCGGCCTCGCAGACCCCCTGGTGGTCGTCCCGGTTCGCCCCGACCAGCACCTCGCCGAACCCGTCGCCGTCGAGGTCCCCCGCGTCGAGGGTCATGCCGTACCGCTCGGAGACGCAGGCCGGACCCGCCCCTTCGCCGCCCGCGTACGGGTTGTCGAGCCGGGCGAGGATCGACGCCGGAGCGCCCTCCGGCACGTGCCCCAGCACGAACACCTGCCCGGCGTGCGGGACGGCGCCGACGTCGTTGAAGATCGCGGCGACGACGAGGTCGTCCGACCCGTCGCCGTTCCAGTCGGTCACGGCCAGCCGGTTGCCGAACTCTCCGTGGTCGGAGGACGGTTTCGGGTTCTCCCAGGTCGTCTCGGTCACCACCGGCCCCGGGTGGAAGGCGAAGACGCTGACCGTCCCCGCGTCGAGCGTCGTGCCGGTCACCCGGCGGAACGGCGTGCCGACCGCCACGTCGACGCGCGCCGCGCCGACCACGTCCCCGACGGCGACCGCCGTCCCGAATCGCCCCCCGGCCTGCGGGATCCCCGGGTGCAGCTGCATCCACTCCGTCGGTCCGCCGGCCTGGAACGACCAGATCGAGACGTAGCCGACGTCCTTCTCGAACGGTCCGGCGTCGTGGTGCGGGACCCCGACCACCAGCTCGTCGCGGCCGTCGCCGTCGAGGTCGGCGGCGGCGAGCGAGGTGCCGAACCGGTCCTCGGCCTGCGACAGGGGCGGCACGAGGAGGAGCGCTTCGTCGAACGTCGGACCGCGGAACACCCAGACCCGCCCCGCGAGCCCGGGGGCCTGCGGCGCCGGCTCGGAGACCGCCAGGTCGGGGTACGCATCGCCGTCGAACGAGAGGACCAGCGTCCGGGTCCCGAACGATCCGAGCGGCCGCGGCTCGGGGGAGCGGAGGATGCACGTCGTGACCCGCCCCGTGCCCGTCGGCGGCGGGCACGGCGCGGCGGCGGGGAGCGGGAGCTGGCCGACGAGGAGGGCGAGGGCGGAGGAGGCGATCATGCCGCCATCCTATGGGGGCGCGACCTCCGGGCGGCCGGCGACCGCGTCGGAGGTCCCGCTTCTCCGCCCCCGGCTCAGGGGATCGAGATCCGGAGCCCCGCGGAGGCGGAGAACCCGCGCGGGACGCCGGGGTCGAGGACGAACGCCTGGACCACCAGGGACTCGCCCGACACGGAGGAGTCGATCTTCCCCCAGAGCGAGACCGTCCCCTCGCCGGCCCCGTGACCCGCCAGCGGCTGCACGAGGAGCGGCAGCCGGACCGGGTCGAGCAGGAGGTCGCAGTCCGTCCCGAACAGGGGCTGGCTCGCCGGGTGGTCCCCGAGGACGACGAGCGACCACGCTCCGCCGAGCCCGCCCGCGACGACCACTCCGAGGTCGGTCCCGACGGTCGGGCACGACGTCGTGAGGAGGGTCGGGACGTGGCCGCCGCTCCCCGCGCACCCGCTGCCGTGGGTCTGGAGATCGGTCGCGCAGCCGCAGGCGCCCTGGAGCCGCACCTTGAAGTGCGAGGCGCTCGACTGGAACACCTGCGAGACCCAGGTCTTCCCGCCGTCGTACGAGATCCGGTGCGCCTGGCCGGCGAACGCCTTCGGCGGCGACCACGGCATCTGCGCGCCGGCCGGCGCGTCCCACGTCAGCCAGAACGTCTCGCCGGCGGCGAGCGGCACCGGGACGTCGAACGCGACCCCCTGCCACCCGAGGTTCGACTTCACCGTGAACGTCGACTCGCCGAGCACCGCGCCGGGAGCGTTCGAGCCGGGGACGTGCGCGCGCAGCCCGAGCGAGCTCGGCGCGGTCACGAGGCCGGTGAACAGCCGCGCCTGGACGACGGTCACCGAGCCGAGGTTCGAGGGGACGTCGAGCCGGACGGCGCGGGTCACGCCGACGGTCGTGACGTCGGCGGCGAACGCGCCGTCCTGGTTCCACGCCAGGCAGTCCGCCCCGTCGTCGGCGAGGGACGGAGCGGCGAGCGCGAGCGAGACGACGATCGGGGCGAGGGAGTGGCGGCGCAACGGATCCTCCAACGTGGGGCTGATGTCTCGGTGCGGAATCCGCGTCGGGCAGGTGGGCGGTAGCATACCGTCGAGCCGTTCGACCCCGAAGCGCCACGGAGAAACCGACACGTGCGGAACGTCGTCCTGTCGTCGATCGTCGTCTGGTCCCTCGGCTTGGGGTGTTCACCCGGGGGGGCGTCGCGCGACCCGGACGCGTTCAACGTCCTGATCGTCGTGCTCGACGCGCTCCGGCCGGACAAGCTCGGCTGCTACGGCTTCGACCGCCCGACCAGCCCCCGCCTCGACGCGCTGGCCGCGGACGACGACGCCGTGGTGTTCCTGAAGCACCACGTCCAGGGAGCGTTCACGAAGTCGTCGACGGCGAGCCTCTTCACCGGGCTCTTCCCGTTCCAGCACGGCGTCGTCGAGGGACACACGCCGAAGAAGGACGAGGAGTGGCGCGACGTCTCGACCCAGGTCGTCGACGAGTCGCACCGGACGATGGCCGAACGGCTGGCCGACCTCGGGTTCTGGAACTTCGGGGTCGTGAAGAGCCGCCACCTCGTCCGGGAGTACGGCTTCGCGCAGGGGTTCGACGCCTACGTCGGCCCGGAGGAGATCAAGGACGACGAGGAGCGCGCGGACGAGGTGCTGCGCTCGATCGACGCGGCGGGCGGGCGGTTCTTCGGATACGTGCACTTCAGCGCCACGCACCACCCGTACCCCGAGAAGAAGCGCGACGCGGAGTACGTCGAGCGGTTCGGGTTCCCGTACGACGAGGCGGAGCGTCAGGCGGCGGGTGCGGACTTCACGACGCCCGCGATCAAGCACGCGATCCTCGAGGGGCGGCAGGCGCTCGAGCCGGACGACGTGCGGTTCCTGAACCTCGTCTACGAGTCGTCGCTGGTGCGGTGCGACCGCGACCTGCTCGGCCGGGTCGTCGACGGGCTGAAGGAGCGCGGCCTGTACGACTCGACGATGATCCTGGTCACCTCCGATCACGGCGAGGAGCTGTACGACCACCGCGGGTACGCGCACGCCTACCACGTCTGGCAGGAGATCATCCACGTGCCGTTGGTCGTGAAGTTCCCGAAGGGACGGCGGCCGCCCGACCTCCCCGACCGCGTGAGCGACCTCTCGTCCGCGATCGACCTCCTTCCCGCGCTGCTCGACCTCCTGGGGGCCGAGGCGGACGACCTCCCCGGCGTCCCGATCTTCTCGGGCGAGACGTCGCGGTTCGTCTTCAGCGAGGCGCGGCGGCGGTACGGCCTGATCCGGGACGGCTGGAAGCTGGTGCACGACGTCGACGTGTTCCGGCTGTACGACCTGCGCGAGGACCCCGGCGAGACGGAGGACGTCGCGCCGCGCGAGCCGGAGAGGCTGCAGCAGATGGAGGCGTACGCGAAGGTGCTGCTCGATTCGGCGCGGGGAAAGCGGACCGTCGCGCCGGTGATCGAGACGGTGCTCGAGCCGGAGGCGCTGCGGGAGCTGCGGCAGCTCGGGTACATCAAGTGAAGCGGGACCGCACGAGAGGAGCCCCTCGATGGACCATGACCTGAAGGCGCACGACCCGCGCGAGACGATGTCCGGCCCCCCGATGTTCGAGACCGACGACCGCGAGGCGTCGTTCTGGCGGCTCGGCTCGTTCGGCGAGGGGATGGCCTGGGTCGGCCGTTGGCGCGGTACCTCGCCGTGGGAGCGACACGACGCCGGGGACGAGGTGCTGCACGTCCTCGAGGGAGAGGTCGAGGTGACGGTGCTGACCGACGACGACGAGGTGACGACGAAGGTTCCCGCGGGCTCGATCTTCGTGGTCCCGCGCGGCCGCTGGCACCGGCAGTCGTCCGCCGGGTTCGTCGTCCAGTGGGGGGCGACCCCGGGGACGACCGAGCACTCCGACGCGGACGACCCGCGCTGACCGACGCCGGGCGGGAGGGACGCGCCCTCCCGCCCGCGGCGCCTCCCGGTCACGCCACGCCGGCGGGCTCCCGCGCCGCGGGGGCGGTCGGACGGGACGGCGAGGGGTCGGACGTCGGTTCGGGGGCGAGCGAGCGGCCGGTCCGGAGCCCGATCGCCCACCAGACGAGCGTCACCACGCCCGCGAGGAACACGGTGTCGCCGATCAGGCGGAGCCACCGGAGCACCTCGAGGTGCGGCTGCTGCAGGAAGTCGGCGGACCGCGCGAACCAGAGGCCGTGGTCGACGCTGGCGACCGTCTGCAGGATGCCGATCGGCAGCAGGCTGAGCGCGACCATCAGCGTCAGCCCGCCGTTCATCAGCCAGAACGACCAGGCGAGCGGCTTCTCGCGCCACGGGCGGCTCCCGGTGAGGCGCCGCAGGATCAGCAGCACGAGGCCGAGCGACAGGAGCCCGTAGACGCCGAACAGCGCGGTGTGCCCGTGGACCGGCGTCGTGTTCAACCCCTGCATGTAGTACAGCGCGATCGGCGGGTTGATCAGGAAGCCGAACAGGCCCGCCCCGACGAGGTTCCAGAACGCGACGCCGACGAAGAAGCGGATCGGCCACCGGTACGCGCGCATCCACGGCGCCTTCCGCCCCAGCCGGAGCGTCTCGACCGCCTCGAACCCGATCAGCACCAGCGGCACGACCTCGAGCGCGGAGAAGCTGGCGCCGATCGCCATGATCGAGACCGGGGTCCCGCTGAAGTAGAGGTGGTGGAACGTGCCGGGGATGCCGGCGGCGAGGAAGATCGCGGTGGAGAAGAGCGCGGCGCGGGTCGCCGACGACCGCTTCACCAGCCCGAGGTACGCGAACAGGAACGCGATGGCGGCGGTCGCGAACACCTCGAAGAACCCCTCCACCCAGAGGTGGACCACCCACCAGCGCCAGTACTCCGCGACCGAGAGGTGCGTGCGCGCGCCGTACAGGAGCCCCGCGCCGTAGAACAGGCCGATCGCCACGGTCGAGCCGGCGAACAGCGCGAGCAGGCTGCGGCTGCGCGGCTCTCCGTCGGTCGTCGCCTCGGGCCGCGTCGTCAGCGCCGGCCAGAGCCCCCGCAGCATCAGCACGAGCCAGAGGACGAGGCCGACGATCAGCGCGATCTGCCAGGCGCGGCCGAGGTCGACGTACTCGTAGCCCTGGTGCCCGAACCAGAACGACAGGTCGAGGTCGAGCACCTGCCGGATCGCCAGCCACTCTCCCGCCATCGAGCCGACGACGACGACGAGCAGCGCGCCGAACAGGACGTGGACGCCGAGGCGCTGGAACCGCGGCTCGCGGCCGCCGACGATCGGCGCCAGGAACAGCCCCGCGGCGAGGAACGCGGTCGCGATCCAGAAGACGCCGGTCTGGATGTGCCAGGTCCGCGTCAGGGAGTATGGCAGCAGGTCGCCGAGCGGCAGGCCGAAGAGCGCCCGCCCCTCGACCGTGTAGTGGGCGGTCAGCGCGCCGAGGAGGCATTGGACGAGGAACAGGCCGAGCACGACGGCGCAGTACCACCCGAGCGCCCGCATCGACGGCGTCAGCTCGAACGAGCCGATCGGGTCGCGGGCCGGGGGCTCGACCGTCCCCTCGTGCCGGTCCTTCACCGCCTTCCACCAGACGAGCGCGCCGATCCCCCCGAGCAGGAAGAGGAGGCTGACGACCGACCAGGTGACGTTGGCGCCGGTGGGCGCGTTCCCGACCAGCTCCTCGTGCGGCCAGTTGTTCGTGTAGGTGACCGTCGTGCCCGGTCGCTCGGTCACGCACGCCCACGCGGTCCAGAAGAAGAAGTCGCACATCCGCGCGCGGCGCTCCTCGTCCGGAACGGCGTCGTCCTGGATCGCGTAGTGATCGCGCAGCTCCACCAGCGCGGGGTCGTCGCCGAAGAGCGCCATGTAATGGGCGCGCGTCCGCTCGATCGCGGCGACGCGGTCCGCGGAGACGGTCACGGCGCCGCTCTCCGGGTCGTGGGTGTTCGTCCGGAGCGTGCCGCGGAGCCGCTCCCTCAGGGCGGCGCGGCGCTCCGGCCCGAGCGCGTCGAACGTCGCGCCCGCCTCGCGCTCCGCCCAGAGGTCGAGGAGCGCGGTCGCCTCGCGGTGCAGCCAGTCGGCCGACCAGTCGGGCGCCTGATACGCGCCGTGCCCCCAGATCGATCCGACCTGCTGGCCGCCGATGCTCTGCCAGACCTGCTGGCCCGTCAGGATGTCGTCCTCGGTCATCAGGACCGCGCCGTCGTCGGCCGCCACGACCCGGTCCGGGATCGGCGGCGCCTGGCGGTACACCTCGGCCCCGAAGAAGCCGAGGACTCCGAACGCTCCGGCGACGACCGCGCCGAGCAGGATCCAACGTCGAGTGTCGTTCATCGTTCGTCTCCCTCCTCTCGGAGCTTCACTCGGTGACGGCGCGCGGGAAGAGGACGTGGTTCTCGAGGTGGACGTGGCGCATGACCTCCGTCTCCAGCTCCTCGAGGCCGAGGTAGAGCGCGCGCCACGTGCCGCAGGCGTCCTCGGGCGGCGTCAGGTCGCGGGTCAGCGAGCGGGTGAGCTCGAGGTTCCGCGCGTGGTCCTCGTGCTCCGTCTCCATCACCTGGATCGGGGCGTGGGCGAGGGCGCCGCGGCCGGCGCGGAGGAGCGGGAAGAGGATCTGCTCCTCCTTCTGCATGTGGCTCTCGAGCTCGTCGGCCATCCCCACCAGGTGGGCGTGGAGTCCGACCGGGCGGTCCGGGCGCTCGGCGTGGACGGCCTCGACCTTGTGGGCCATCGCCACGAGCCGCGGGAGCTCCTCGCGGTGCGCCGCGTGGTACCGCTCGAGGACGTGGTCGATCAGCTCGGGGAGCGGGCGCTCGTCCCAGCGGTCGAACGTCTCGTCCTCTCGCCGCTCGGCCTCGATCTCCGCCAGCACCGAAGCGGGGTCGAGGTCCCTCTCGCGGCACGCGTCGGCGAGCGGTCGATCCCCGTGGCAGCAGAAGTCGAGGCGGTGGCGGGCGAAGACCCGCGACGCCCCGGGGAGCGTCGTGGCGAGGTGAGCGAGGGTGGGGGGCTGCTGGTCGACGGTCATCGGTGGACTCCGGTGGGTGGGAGAGGACGGAGGTCCGATTGCACCCGACGTGCCGAATCGAAAGGCACGACCAACAAATGACTTGTGGTCCTGTGCTATCGAGAAGACAACGGCCGTGCGTTGTGTTTTCGATGCGCTAGGATGTGAGAATGACAACGCCCTACGACGTCGACACCCTCCTCACGATCGCGACCGACCTGACGGCGTCCCTCTCCGCGGACGACCGGCGTCGCCGGGTGGTCGAGGCGATCCGGCGCGCGCTCCCGTGCGACGCGGCGACGCTCCTGCGCGTCGACGGCGACGTGCTCGTCCCGCTCGCGGCGCACGGCCTCTCTCCGGACGTCTTCGGTCGGACGTTCCCCCGCCGGGAGAACCCGCGCCTCGACGTGATCTGCCGCGCGGTCGGGCCGACGATCTTCCCGCCGGAGAGCACGCTCCCCGACCCGTTCGACGGACTGGTCGCCGGCGTGCCCGACCTCACCCATCACGTCCACTCGTGCCTCGGCTGTCCCCTCCGCGTCGAGGGAGAGCTGATCGGCGTCCTCGCGGTCGACGCGCTCGAGCGGGGGGCGTTCGACGCGATCGAGCCGCGCTACCTCGAGGCGCTCGCGGCGCTCGCGGGCGCGGCGCTAAGGACGTCCGACCTGATCGAGGCGCTGGAGCACTCGTCGCGCCAGCGGGGGCTGGTCGCGCAGGACCTGGTCCGGGACGGGCTGGCGCGCCGCGGCGGCCAGCTCGTGGGGGACGGCCCGGCGATGCGGAGGTTGCGGGAGGAGATCCGCCTCGTCGCCGGCTCCGACTTCCCGGTGCTCGTGTCGGGCGAGACCGGCGTCGGGAAGGAGCTGGTCGTCCGCATGCTCCACGCCGAGTCGCGGCGGGCCGACCAGCCGCTCGTCTACGTCAACTGCGCCGCGCTCCCGTCGTCGGTGGCGGAGAGCGAGCTGTTCGGGCACGAACGGGGCGCGTTCACCGGCGCGACGCAGGCCCGCCCCGGGAAGTTCCAGGTCGCCGACGGCGCGAGCCTGTTCCTCGACGAGATCGGCGAGCTGCCGGAGCACGTCCAACCGATGCTCCTGCGCGTCTTGCAGGAAGGCGAGGTGCAGCGGGTCGGCGCGGACCGCCCGCACCACGTCGACGTCCGGGTCCTCGCCGCCACGAACCGGGACCTCGAGCGGGAGGTGCGCGCCGGACGGTTCCGGGCCGACCTCCTCCACCGCCTCGACGTCGGCCGGGTCCGGGTGCCGCCGCTGCGCGACCATCGCGAGGACGTGCCGTTGCTCGCCGGACACTTCTGCGACCGGGCGCGGCGGCGGCTCGGGACGGGGCCGGTGCGGATCGAGCCGGCCGCGCAGGCCGCGCTCGCCGCCGCGAGCTGGCCGGGGAACGTGCGCGAACTCGAGAACGTCGTCTCCCGCGCCGTCCTCCGGGCGGCCGCGGGGACCGAGGCCGGGAGCACGGTCGTGGTCCGTCTCCGCGATCTCGGGGACCTCGCGGGCGACGGGGCGGCGGCGTCGGCCGAGGCCCCGCCGCGCTCGGTCGCCGACGCGGCCGACGAGGAGGCGACGTACCGGGACGCGCTCGACGCCTTCGCCCGGCGGCTCGTCCGGGAGCGCGTCGAGCGGGCCGGCGGGAACTGGTCCGCCGCCGCCCGGAGCCTCGGCATGGAGCGGGGGAACCTCCACCGCCTCGCCGTGCGGCTCGGGCTGAAGGAGTGACCTACCGGCCCGTCGAAGACGTCATGCGGGGCCGCGGCGGCCCCTCGCGGCCGATCTCTGCGTTGACCCCATCATCCGGATCGAGATGAATCGGCGATTCGCCTCCGGATGCGCGCCCCGATCTCGGCCGCGAGGAACTCGCCTCGCACCCGCAGCACCTCTTCAACGGACTGCTACGGCACCTCCATCTCCACGCCGTTCGTCGCCGTGAAGCCGAGCGGCGTGGCGGGGTCGAGCACGAACGACTGCAGCGTCAGCTTCGCGCCCGAGGCGGAGGCGGGGAGCGTCGCGCCGATCGAGAACGCGCCGTCCCCCGGTCCGCCGGGCGACAGCGGGAGGACGAACGACGCGGGGAGGACCGACGTGATCCACGCCGTGCATCCGCCGCCGATCGCGGTCTCGGACCTGGCGAGTCCGAGGAGGGTCAAGGCCTGCGACCCGCCGAGGCCGCCCTCGAGCGAGAGCTCGATCGTCTGGCCGACGTCGGGGCAGCCGTGCATGTCGAGGGTCGGGGCCACGCCGCCGGAGCCGGGGCAGCCGACGCCGTAGTTCAGCGCGTCGCACCCGAACGTGGCGGTCTGGTGGTACCCGACGTCGAACGCCGGCGTCGCGGTCGCCGTCGCGGGATCGATCGAGTACGTCCCGCCGCCGAAATGCATCCCCCACAGCCCGCCCTGGCGATCGACCGTCAGCTCGGTCAGGTAGAGCTCGTTGATGCTCAGGTCGCCCCGCTTGGTGAGCTTCCCCGTCCCGAGGTCGAGCTGGAAGAGTCCGGCGTGCGAGTCGCAGACGTACCCCTGCCCGCCGGCGCCGACGGTCATGCTCATCGCGTACCCGGAGAAGCTCCCCGACAGCACGGCCTGGTACGTCATGGCGCCGGTCTGGTCGTCGACGCGGTAGAGGTGGCTCGCGCGCTTGGCGTACAGCACGCCGGTCGTCGGGTCGACGGCGAGGGCGTCGTACACCCACCAGTACCCGGTCGGGCCGACGAGCTGCGCGGCGCCGGAGTGCGGGTCGATCCGCCAGAGCTCGGTCTGCGCGCCCGACGGGGTGTGGAGGACGTACAGGCCGACCCCCGGGACGAACGCGCTGGCGCCGGACGGGAGCGCCGGGTCGACCTCGACCACGTCGATCGTCGCGCCCGACGACGGATCGACGGTGCGGAGCTCCGCCTCGTGCTTCACCCACAGGACCTCTTGACCCACGGCGGGGACGGCGAGCGACAGGCCCACGACGACGACGCCGGCGACGATCGAGTTCTTCATGGTCACGTCTCCCTCGGACAGGTTCCTTCTGCGGACGACGGTACGTCGGATCCGGCCGATTCGCACGGCCGAACGCGCCCGAGGTCCCCGCTCCCGCGCGGCGCGCCGGTACGATCGTCCGCGCCCCGGAGGTTCGAGCAAGAGGTCCCCCCATGAAGGTCGTCCTGGCCGCGATCGACTTCTCTCCCGGATCGGCGCGCGTGATCGAGCACGCCGCGACGATCGCCCGGCGGTTCGGCGCGCACCTCTACCTCGTCCACGTCGCCGAGCCCGAGCCGGAGTTCGTCGGCTACGGGCCGGGGCCGCAGGGGGAGCGGGACTGGCGCGCCGGCGAGCTGCGCGACGAGCACCGCGAGCTCGAGGCGATCGCGAAGCGGCTGCGGGAGGAGGGGGACGGCCTCGAGGTGACGCCGCTCCTGATCCAGGGACTCACGGCCGAGAAGATCGTCGCCGAGGCGAACGACGTCGCGGCCGACCTGATCGTCGTCGGCAGCCACGGCAAGGGCGCCGTCGCGCGCGTGCTGCTCGGGAGCGTCAGCGGCGGCGTGATCAAGGACGCCGACCGTCCCGTCCTCGTCGTCCCGGTGCGGGAGCGAGAAAGAGAAGGCGACGGCGGGTGAGACGACGGAGCACGTTCACCGACGTCGACGGGCGGCGGCGGATCGTCGAGTGGTGGTCGACGGACCGCGGGCTCTCGATCGAGGTGCAGCGGCTCGACGACGACGGCGAGTGGAGGACGATCGCCGACTCGGGCGTGCGGACGGAGTACCGGGCCGAGTTCGAGGACCGGTTCCTCGGCGAGCACGCTCCGTGGCTCCGGACCTTCATCGAGAAGACGCGCGGGCCGATCGAATCGATCGAGTCACCCGCGGACGAGCGGTTCCTCGTGCTCGGGACGGTGGGGCCGGGCCGCGCCGGCGAGTCGTGCTTCGTCACCGACGACGACGTCTCCGCGTGGCCGGTCGGGAGGTTCGGTTTCCAGCAGCAGTACGCGGGACACGGCTGCGTCCAGGCGAGGATCGACGGGGCGTGGTTCCCCCTCTCTTCAGGCGGAGGGGAAGTCGTCGGCCGGCTGAACGAGGCGTTCCCGAGCCGACCCGCGGGAGAGATGATCGCGCCGTGGGAGCTCGGCGCGATCGACTCCGCGATCGAGTCGGTCCTTCGGGTCGAGCCGCTCCCGCGGTTCGGTGACGTCGACTCCGGGGAGGCGCTCCACCTCTTTCGTCCGACGCACGAGGCCGTGTCGCGGATCGGCCGCGAGCTCGGGATGGTGGTCCGCATCCGCGACGTCCGGCGCGACCCGGAGACGTGCTGGTTCGTCTGCCTCGAGACCGGCCGCGCGCCGTTCACGGGGCTCTGGGACCTCGCGCGCCGGCTCGACCGGCCGGCGGAGGAGCTCGTCGGCGCGCTCGTCTACTCCAACAGCGACTGACGCGCCGGCGCGCTCAGGTCGTCTTCGCGGGCGCCTTCCCCGCGAACAGGTTGTAGATCCACGCGATCAGCGCGCCGCCGATCGCGCCGTCGACGAGGCCGTAGAGCGCGCCGACGATCGTCGAGCCGAAGCCCGGCGCGCCGTCGTACCCCGGGTAGATCGACGCGACGAGGAGCAGGAACTCCTTGCCGTACAGGCTGCCGTCCTGCGGGCCGCGGATCGTCGCCACCGCGCCGACGAACAGGATCATCACGGCCCAGAGCAGGCCGATCGACAGGGCCATCGCCTTCACGTTCAGCTTCATCGGGGACCTCCGGTCGGAGTGGGTGCTCGAGCCGGTCCTACCATGCCTCGCCGCCGCGCGCGGGAGGCGGGAGGGTGGTGGTCCGCTCTACCGAAGGCTCGCCTGCACGGCGACCCAGTCGACGTCGAGCGGTCGGACCTCGGGCGCGCCGTCCTCCCTCGCCCGCGCACGGAGACGCTCCGCCCGCTCCGCGCTCCCCGGGTGGGTCGACAGGAGCGCCGGCACGCCCGGCTCGTCCTCGGCCAGGCGCTCGAAGAAGGTGACCATCCCGTCCGTCGGCAGCGAGGCGGCGCGGAGCAGCGCGTACCCGAGGTCGTCGGCGGCGCGCTCCTGGTCGCGGGAGAAGTCGAGCTGCGCCAGGTTCCGGGCGCCGTCGACCACGACGCCGCCGAGGCCGTCGACCGAACCGAACGTCGCCGCGACGAGCGCCCAGAACCCGACCTCGCGCACGAGCTGGCGGACCGAGTGCCGCTCGAGGACGTGCGCCATCTCGTGCGCGACGACGCCGGCGACCTCCTCGGCGGACGCGGCGTGCGCGAGCAGTCCGGTATGGACCACGACGAACCCGCCCGGCGCCGCGAAGGCGTTCACCGTCTCGTCCCGGACGAGCACGAACTCGAACGTGTACGGATGCTCCGGCGCGTGCGCGAGGAGGCGCGCCGCGATCGCGTCGACCGCCGCCGCCGCCGGCCCGTTCGGGACGACGTTCCCCGCCCCCTCGGTCTGCGACCGGACCATCGCGCCGATCTGCCGGTCGATCGCCGTCGGCAGCCGCGGCACCACGAAGTCGAGCAGCGGATCGGGGTGGAAGAGGAGGAACGCCAGCGCGAGGAACGGGAGCGCGACGACCGCCGCGATCAGCCCGACCGCGAGCCGAAAGCGCCGCTTCGTCCGTCGGGCGCCCGAACGGGCCGCCCGCGCCGCCTCCGCGATCGCCGGCGTCGCGCGCTCCTCCAGCGCGAGGAGGCTCGTCGCCTCGTCGACGGTCACCGCGGACGCGCCGGCGTCGTCCGACCAGATCAGGTGGACCGCGCCGCCGCGCCATCCGCCGGACCGCGCGGTCAGGCCGTCGACCGGCACGTCGATCGCGATGCCGTCCCCGCGGACCGAGATCGTCCGCGCGCCGATCGGCCACGCGACAGCGACGCGCGTCGCCCGCCCGTCGGGCGCGTGGAGGACGCCCCGGATCTCCCCGCGCGAGTCGACGAGCGAGCCGTCCATGAACCGTCCGTCGAACGGCCGCGCCGTTCCGGTCAGACCCCGTCGCCGTCGAGGAGGTTGCCGAGCCCGCCGAGGATCGAGCCCTCCCCCTTCCGCTGGGTCGTCGCCCCGGCGAGGATCCGCCCCGCGAGCCGGCTCATCGGGAGCGACTGCAGCCAGATCCGCCCCGGCCCGGTCAGCGTGGCGAAGAACAGCCCCTCGCCGCCGAAGATCGCCGACTTGATGCCGCCGACGAACTCGATGTCGTAGTCGACCGACGGCGTGAGCGCGACGATGCATCCGGTGTCGACCCGGATCTTCTCGCCCGGCGCGAGCGTCTTCTCCTTCATCGTGCCGCCGGCGTGGCAGAACGCCCAGCCGTCGCCGGTCAGCCGCTGCATGATGAACCCCTCGCCGCCGAACAGCCCGACGCCGATCCGCTTCTGGAAGGCGATCCCGATCTCGACCCCCTTCGCCGCGCAGAGGAAGGAGTCCTTCTGGGCGACCAGCTCGCCGCCGAGCTCGGACAGATGCATCGGCAGGATCTTCCCGGGGTACGGCGCGCCGAAGCCGACCCGCCGCTTCCCTTCGCCGCCGTTCCCGAAGACGGTCATGAAGAGCGACTCGCCGGTCACCAGGCGCTTCCCGGCGCCGAGCAGCGACCCGAGGAACCCGGTCTGCTGCGCCTTCCGCGACCCGTCCCCGAAGATCGTCTCCATGACGATCCCCTCCTCCATGAACATCATGGCGCCCGCTTCCGCGACGGCGGCCTCGCCGGGATCGAGCTCGACCTCGACGTACTGCATGTCGTCGCCGAAGATCTCGTAGTCCACTTCGTGCATCTCGGGCATCGGTTCCTCCGTCGGGCGGGAGCGCTTCCTTACGTCGCGGGCGATCCGGCATTCTATGGAACGAACCCCGCCGCGCCCGGTCCGCTTCGTCGTCCCTCGAGACCCGCCGGAGGCCGCCATGCCCACGATCGCGCCGTGCCTGCTCCTGATCGTCCTCGCCTGCGTCGAGGCCCCGCCCGCCGCGCCGGCGCCGACCTCGGTCGACGCCGCGTTGGAGGCGTGGTTCGAGGCTCCCGGGCACTCGACCCCGGCCGAGGCCCGGGCCTTGGCGGCGGCGGACGTCGACGGTCGCCTCCTCCCGCTCCTGGTGGCGCGCTTCACGGCGCGGGGGTGGCCGCGGGTCCACCGGTCGCGCGAGGTGCTCGTCGAGTACGGCGACCGGGCCGTCCCCACCCTCGTGGCGCTCCTCGACGACGATCGGCGGGAGCGGCTCGAGGGGACCGCCGACCTGATCTACCCGGGCGCCGAGGAGACGTACGGCCACGGCTGGTTCCTCCCGATCGACATCGATTGGATCCCGGCCCGGGCCGGCTGGGCCCTGGAGGAGATCACCGGGCGGCGGTTCGGGTTCGAGGACGAGGAGGGCGGCTGGCCGGGGGCGTCGACCGAGGAGGAGCGGCTCCGGATCGGCCGGGAGGCGGTGGCGCGCGCGAAGGCGTGGTGGGCGTCCCGGCCGCGGTGACCCCGTCGGCCCGGGCGGATACACTCGACGTCCGCGCCGCGCGCCGCCCCCCTCGGAGTCCGCGATGAAGTCCCTCGCTCCCTGGCTCGCTCTCGCCCTCGCCCTCCTCGCCCCCGGCGCCCTCGCCGAGCCCGTGATCCGGACCGAGCGCGTGGAGGACCTCCGCGGTCGGAACCGGATCGAGAAGAAGCTGGCGGCGACCGAGGTCGACTTCACGGCCGACGCGCTGACCATCGGCGAGGTCGTCGACTGGCTCCGGATCGCGTCCGGCGAGGGGGTGAACTACGTCGTCCTCGTCCCGGACGTCGAGGAGGTGCCGCGCGTGACGCTCGCCCTGACCGACGTGAAGCTGACGGCGGTCCTCGGGTTGGTCGAGGAGCTGACCGGCCTCGCGTTCGTCTACCGCGCGGGCGTGATCATGGTGAAGCCCGAGGCGGACGTGAAGGAGCAGACCTACCTCCGCCTCTACGACGTCCGCGCCGCGGTCCAGCCGCTGACGAACTTCCCCGCCCCCGAGATCGGCAACCTCCGTCCGTCGGGGTACGAGCCGGACGAGCCGGAGGTCGAGGAGAGCCCGGGGACCGTGTCCGGGTTCGACGCGGACCAGCTCGCCGAGCTCGTCCGGAACAACGTCCTCCCGGAGACCTGGGACACCGAGGGGCGTTCGGTCCAGGCGACGAACGGCGTCCTGATCGTCCGGCAGACCACGGGCGGCCACGTCGCGGTCCAGAGGGTCCTGGCCCGGCTCGGCGTCTGGTCCGGCCCGTTCGGGGTGGGGCGGCGCTGATCGGGCGTCGGCCCGCCGCGGGGGCGGCGAACGCCGGGTGCAGCCCCTAGTATCGGGGGCATGGACCGTCCCTCGAAGTTCCTCCTCGCCCTGATCCTCGGCGCGCTCGTCGGCGGCTGGGTCGTCCCGCGCGTCACCGCCGCCTGGCAGCCGCCCGAGATCGCGCCCCGGCCGATCACGCCGCGCGGTGAGCTCGCCGCCCACGAGTCGAACGTCGTGTCGTTGTTCGAGGAGGCGTCCCCGTCGGTCGTCTTCATCACGACGCTCGCGACCCGCCGCGCGAACTACTGGTCGCGCTACGCCACCGAGGCGAAGGCGGGCGAGGGGTCCGGGTTCGTCTGGGACGAGGAGGGGCACGTCGTCACCAACTTCCACGTCATCGCCGTCCAAGGGGTGAGCGGGGCGCAGGTGACGCTGAACGACCGGACCACCTACGACGCGACGTTCGTCGGCGCCTCCCCGGAGAACGACCTCGCGGTGCTGCGGATCGACGCGCCGGCGGACAAGCTCCGGCCGCTCGCGGTCGGGACCAGCCACGACCTCCGAGTCGGCCAGACCGTCTACGCGATCGGCAACCCGTTCGGCTGGGACCAGACCCTCACCAACGGGATCGTCTCCGCCCTCGGCCGGACGATCCGATCGGTCGGCGGCCGGGACATCGAGGGCGTCGTCCAGACGAACGCCGCGATCAACCCGGGGAACTCCGGCGGCCCGCTCCTCGACTCGGCGGGGCGGCTGATCGGAGTGAACACGGCGATCTTCTCCCCGAGCGGCGCCAGCGCCGGCATCGGCTTCGCCATCCCCGTCGACATCGTCAACCGCGTCGTCCCGCAGCTGATCGCGCACGGCAAGATCGTCCGGCCGCAGCTCGGCGTCATGATCCGCGAGCAGGACAGCCGCGGGGTCGACGGCCTCTTGATCAACCAGGTCACGGAGGGATCGGGCGCCGCCGAGGCGGGGCTGCGCGGCTTGCAATGGGACCGGCGCGGCAACGTCGTGATCGGCGACGTCATCGTCGGCGTCGACGACGTCACGGTCCGCTCGCTCGACGACCTCCATCAGGCTCTCGAACGGCGCGCCCCCGGCGACGTCGTGAACGTCCGAGTCAAGCGAGGCGACGAAGAGGTCGAGGTTCCGGTCCGCCTGACCGCGCCGGGCGGGTTCTAGCGCTGCGCGGCTTGGCGCTGCGCGGCTTGGCGCTGCGCGGCGTGGAACGCGTTCGGGGACGTCTGCAGCGTTCGCTGCGGCGGGGCCGGAGGAGGGACGAGCTCTCCGACCCGCTCACGTCCTCGCGCGATGCGTCGGGCGTGGTCTCCGCGAAGGGACGAGTCGCGCTGCGGGGTCGCTCTCGGAGCCTCATCCCTCCTCCGGCCCCGC
>JAUIEL010000692.1 GCA_030428825.1 bacterium | reverse complement strand
CTGGTCCTCTTCCATCCGGCCGTCCCGGTCGCGGACGTCCTCGCGTTCGCGCGCGAGACGGGGACGCGCCTCCTCGTCACCGACCGACGCCGCGCGGGAGCGATCCGAGAGGGCGCCGCGGCCGGACCGGACCTCCTCGTGGTCGACGACGAGGAGGACGTCGAGCCGCGCGCGCTCCGACTCCCCCCGCCGCCCGCCCCCGACGACCTCGCCGCGATCTTCCGGACCTCCGGCACGACCGGCCGCCCGAAGGGGGTGATGCATTCCCACCGCAGCCTCGCCCGGTTCGCGACGAACGCGGCGCGACTGTTCGGCGCGCGCGCCGACGACCGGTTGCTCGGTCTCCTCCCGATCGCGTTCACGTACGGCTTCGGCCAGGTCACGACGGCGATGGCGGCCGGCGCGACGCTCGTCCTCGCACCGGTCGGACTGCCGGCCGAGGTCGTGCGGACGCTCGCGGAGCGGCGGGTCACCATGGCGGCGGCGGTCGCGTCGAGCTGGACCGGGATCGCGCGCGTCCTCGAGGACCGGCCGGTCCCGCTCCCCGCGCTCCGCACGGTCACCGCGGCCGGCGACCGGCTGCCGGAGGCGGTCGGGCGGCGACTCGCCGCGCTCCTGACCGGCGTCGACGTCGTCCCGCTCTACGGCACGACCGAGACGCTCCGGACGACCTGGCTGGCGCCGGACCGGTTCCGCGAGAAGCCCGGAGCGATCGGACACGCCGTCCCGGACGTCGAGGTGGAGGTCGTCGACCCGCTGACCGGGCGGTCGTGCGGTCCGGGAGAGGTCGGCGAGATCGTGCACCGCGGCGGGCACGTGATGCTCGGGTACTGGGGCGACCCCGCCGGCTCCGCCCGCCGGCTGGTCCCGGCCGCGGCGGGCGACGAAGAGCGCGGACCGGCGTTCCGCACCGGAGACCTCGGCCGGATCGACGACGAGGGCTGTCTCTGGTTCGTGGCGCGCGCCGAGGGGACCCTGAAGTGCGGCGGGTTCCGGGTCGGGATCGCCGAGATCGAGCGGCGAGTCGAGCGGTGCTCCGGGGTCGACGCCGCGATCGCCTTCGGCGTGGAGGACCCGGAGCTCGGCCAGGCGATCCACGTCGCCGTCACGTCGGGCGCGGACGGCCCGCGGATCGACCTCGACGCGGTCCGTCGACGGTGCCGGAGGACGATGCCGTCGTCCATGGTCCCGCAGTCGATCCGCCGGTGGCCGGGGCCGTTCCCGACGACCGCGAGCGGAAAGGTCGATCGATCCGCGGTGATCGAGGCGCTCGGCCGATCGGCCCGCGCGCTCGACGAAGAGCGGCCGGAGTCGATCCCGTCGTGAGCGGACGGGACGAGCCGATCGATCGGGCGGCGCTCGTCGCGTTCCTGACCGACGAGTTCGGCCTCGAGTCGCGCGAGATCGCCGACGACGCGCCGCTCGTGTCGAACGGTCGGATCGATTCGTTCCAGCTCACCGACCTGATCGCGTGGGTCGAGCGTCGCGCGTCGATCACGGTCCCGCCGCGCGACGTCCTCCTCGAGCACTTCGACACCGTTCGGAGGATGCTCGCGTACGTCCGGTCGCGGACCGACGCCACCTGACCGAGCGGACCCGGGGACGGCTCAGTCCGCGGCGGCCCTCTCGGCGGTCCAGTGCCGGTCCGAGCTCTCGAAGACCTCCAGGTCGTCGAACCCCGCCCGCGCCAGCATCTCCTTCACCTCGTCGACCGTGAACGCCGCGTGCAGCGAGTCGCGGAACAGCCCGCGCTGCCGGTCGTCGCAGTCGGCGGCGTACGTCGCCACGAGGCGGTCGAGCTCGGCGACGTCGACGGGACGCCGCAGGTCGCGCAGGAGGAGCGCGCCGCCCGGACGGAGGACGCGCCGGATCTCCTCGAAGCACGGGACCGGGTCGGGGAGGTGATGGACGATGCTGTTCGAGAGGACGGCGTCGCACGACGCGTCGGCGAGCGGGAGCCGCTTCGCGTCGGTCAGGACGAGGGTGACCCGGTCTCCGGCCCCGGCCCGGGCGAGATGGGCGGCGCCGGTCCGCAGCATGTGCCGCGCCGCGTCGATCGCCACCACCGACGTCGCCCCGCCCCGATCGACCAGCTCGATCGGGACGTGCGCCGGACCGGTCCCGACGTCGAGGACCCGGCCGCCCCCGCCCAGCTCGACGAACCGGTCGACCAGGAGGCGGTTCACCTCCGAGTGGTCCATGTGGTCGTACGCCTCGGCCTCTTCGGGCGTGTCCATCACTTCGGGTTCGAGGATGCGGGGGAGCGTCATGGCGGCCGAGGGTAGCGGCGGAAGGAGCGGCGCGGAACTCCCGACGCGGCCGTCGCCCGTCCGGACCGAGGCGGGGCCGGAACGGACCGCGTATCATCGGAGGGCATGCCGGAGCTCCCCGACGTCACCGTCTACCTCGAGCGCCTCGAGCCGCGCGTGATCGGCCGGCCGATCGAGGACGTCCGGATCCGGAGCGCGTTCCTCGTCCGGACGTTCGATCCGCCGGTCGTCGACGCGGTGGGGAAGGTCGTGCGCGAGCTCCGCCGCCTCGGGAAGCGGATCGTCCTCGGTCTGGAGGGCGACCTCTTCCTCGTCTTCCACCTGATGATCGCCGGCCGGTTCCGGTGGCGCGAGCGCGGCGCGAAGATCCACCGGACGCAGGGGCTCTGCGCGCTCGACTTCGAGACCGGGACGCTGATGATGACCGAGGCGTCGAAGAAGAAGCGCGCCTCGCTGCACGTCGTGCGCGGGGAGGAGGCGCTCGCGGGGCACCAGCCGGGAGGGCTGGAGCCGCTCGGCGCCGATTTCGCCGGGTTCGCCGACGCGCTCCGGCGCGAGAACCGGACGCTGAAGCGCGCGCTGACCGACCCGCGCCTCTTCAGCGGGATCGGGAACGCCTACTCCGACGAGATCCTCCACGCCGCCCGCCTCTCCCCGGCGCAGCGGACCGGGAACCTCGACGACGAGGAGATCGACCGGCTGCGCGCCGCGACGGAGGGGACGCTGACCCGCTGGATCGAGCGGACCCGCGCGGAGGTCGGCGACGGCTTCCCCGACAAGGTGACGGCGTTCCGCGACGGGATGGCGGTCCACGGCCGGTACGGCGAGCCGTGCCCGGTCTGCGGCGACCCGGTCCAACGGATCGTCTACGCCGAGAACGAGTCGAACTACTGCGCGACGTGCCAGACCGGCGGGAAGCTCCTGGCCGACCGGGCGCTCTCGCGGCTGTTCCGCGGCGACTGGCCGAGGTCGCTCGAGGAGTTGGAGAACGCGAAGAATCCCGAATCGTGAGGGGCGCGCCGCCGCGAACGCGCACGGAAGAGGCGAACCCCCGACCGGACCAGGAGACCGACGAGATGGCGAAGTCCCCCGAGGAGATGACGGCCGCGATGATCGCGAACCTCGCCGAGAAGACCGGCAAGCCGCTGGCGCAGTGGCTGGCGCTCGTGAAGAAGACCGGGCTCGCGAAGCACGGCGAGATCGTGAAGCACCTGAAGGGAGAGCACGGCGTCACGCACGGCTACGCCAACCTGATCGCCCACGAGCACCTCGCCGCCGGCGCGCCCGCCGCCGCGGCCGACGACCCGGTCGACGCGCAGTA
>JAUIEL010000020.1 GCA_030428825.1 bacterium | reverse complement strand
AGCGGTCGGGAGGCGTCCACGGTCCACCGCCTGCTCCGGTTCGACCCGTTCTCGAACCGCTTCACCCACCACCACGAAGACCCGCTCCCGTGCGACCACCTGATCGTCGACGAGTGCTCGATGCTGGACGTGCCGCTCGCCTCCGCGCTCCTCGACGCGCTCGACGACCGCGCCCGGCTGACGCTGGTCGGGGACGCCGACCAGCTCCCGTCGGTCGGACCGGGCGACTTCTTCCGCGCGGTCTGCGCCGCCGGGACCCTCCCCGTGGCGCGGCTGACCAAGGTGTTCCGGCAGCGCGAGGGGTCGCGGATCGTCGAGGGGGCGCACGACGTGAACCGCGGGGTCTTCCCGACCTTCGATCCCCCCGGAGCGGGCGGGGAGTTCTACTTCGTCGAGAAGGACGATCCGTCCGCGGTCGCGGAGATGATCCGCGCCCTCGTCTGCGACCGCATCCCCGAGGTGTACGGCCTCGACGCGCGGGTCGACGTCCAGACGCTCACCCCGATGCACAAGGGGGCGTCCGGCGCGGAGAACCTGAACGCCGTCCTCGGCGCGGCGCTCAACCCGACGCCGGCCGCGACGCTGAAGCGCGGCGACCGCGTCCTCCGGACCGGCGACCGGGTCGTCCAGGTCCGGAACGACTACGACAAGGGGACGTTCAACGGCGACCAGGGGTTCGTGGTCGACATCGACGAACGGAAGCGCTCCGCGATCGTCGTGATCGACGGGCGCGAGGTGAAGTACGAGGGGGACGACGTCGGCATGCTCCTGCCGGCGTGGGCGACGACCGTCCACCGCGCGCAGGGGGGCGAGCACAAGGCGGTCGTCCTCGCCCTCACCGGCCAGCACTTCCCGCTCCTGCGCCGCAACCTCGTCTACACCGCGATCACCCGCGCGCGCCAGCTCTGCGTCGTCGTCGGCAGCCGCCGCGCGCTCGAGCGGGCGATCGAGACCGAGTCGACGAACGACCGGTACTCCTGGCTGGAGGAGCGTCTCCGCGCGAAGGGGGCCTCGACGTGAGCGGCGCGCGGGCGGAGGGGCGCGTCGTCCGGATCGAGCCGCGGGTCTGGACGGTCGACGTCGACGGGACGGCCGTCCCGTGCTCGCTCCGGCCGCGCCTGTTCGACGAGAAGCCGGCCCACCTGAAGAACCCGGTCGCGGTCGGGGACGTCGTCGAGGTGACGACCGAGGGGGACCGGGGCGTGATCGAGGCGGTCCGTCCGCGGACGAACGCCCTCGCCCGGCCGCTCCCGAACGACCCGACGACGCTGCAGGTGACGGCGGCGAACCTCGACCTGCTCGTGATCGTCTCCGCGACCAAGGACCCGCCGCTCCGGCTCGGGCTGATCGATCGATATCTGGTGGCGGCCGAACGGCAGGGGATGGACGCGCTGGTCGTGTTGAACAAGGTCGACCGCGGGAAGCCGGACGCCGCGCGCGCGCAGCTCGCGCCGTACGAGGCGATGGGGTACGAGGTCGTCGCGGCGAGCGCGAAGACGGGGGAGGGGGTCGACGCGGTGAGGGAGCGGCTCCGCGGCCGGACGTCGCTCTTCGTCGGGCACTCCGGCGTCGGGAAGAGCTCGCTGATGAACGCGATCGACCCGGGGCTCGGGCTCCGCGTCGGGAGGGTCGCCCGCCACGGGCGCGGGCGCCACACGACGACGTCGGTGTCGCTCTGGCCGCTCCGGGAGGGGGGGCACGTCGTCGACTCGCCGGGGATCCGCGGGTTCGGCCTGTTCGACGTGGCGCCGGCCGAGCTGGCTCTCCTGATGCCGGACCTTCGGCCGTTCGCCTCCGACTGCCGATATCCCGACTGCACCCACGACCACGAGCCGGACTGCGCGGTCCGGGCCGCCGTCGAGCGAAAGGACGTCTCCGCGGTCCGATACGACTCGTATCGCCGCATGCTCGCGGGCATCCTGGGGCGGGACGACGAGGAGGACGAGGCGTGACGGCGTTCGAGGCGACGAAGCGGCAGGGGGTGAAGCTCCTGCGGGAGCGGGCGGAGGCGATCCGGCGGGTGATCGAGGAGGTCCCCGAGTCACGCCTGTTCGTGCCGATCGCGCCCGGCACGAACTCGGTCGGGAACCTCGCCCTCCACCTGGCGGGGAACGTCCGGACGCTGATCGGCCGGTTCGGGGGCGGGGTGCCGTACGAGCGGGACCGGGCGTTCGAGTTCTCCTGCGAGGCGATGCCGCGCGACGAGCTCCTCGCGACGTTCGACGAGGCGATGCAGGTGGCCGCGGCCGCGCTCGCGGGGATGTCCGAGGAGACCTGGGCCGAGGTCCCCGAGGAGACGCCGTTCGAAGGGGAGTCGCGCGGCGACCTCGCGCAGCGTTCGCTCGAGCACCTCGGCTACCACACCGGGCAGATCGTCCTGGTGGGGCGGGTCCTCTCGATGCTCCCGCCCGCCTGACCGCTCAGCGGCCGAGCGCGTCCCCCGACCGCGGCGTCCCGTCCTCGATCGCGACGACCGCGAGCGATCCCTGCACCGACTCGACGGTCCCGGTCGCCACGCGCTCGTCGGCCCGGAAGACGAGGACGTCCTTCCCGACGAACGAGGCGGGCTCGTGGTCGCCGGAGATCCGCGCGAAGGCGCGTCGCACGTCGGCGTCGTAGCCGAGCACCTCCCCGAGCGTGGCGAAGCGCGACCGCAGCGACTCGGGGTCGAGCGTCGAGATCCGGACGAGGATCTCCAGCGACCGCAGCCGCTCCTTCCCCGCCTCGTCCCAGTCGCGCTCGACCAGGCCGACGACGTGGAACCCCTCGTCGCCGTCCCCGAGGCGGATCTCCTCCGAGCTCCAGCGCGTGACCGCGACCTCGGGGAGCTGGATCGTCACCCGGCTCGTCGCGCCGGCGCCGGCCGGCGCCGACACCGCGGCGCCGTCCTTCTCGAGCCGGACCGAGCGCCGGTCGTCGGAGGCCTTCGCCTTCGCGGCGATCGAGTCGATCGGCGGGACGTGCAGCGCCATCTCGGGGATCGGCCGCTTCAGGTTGGCGATCGTCACTCCGGCGCCGATCGAGATCGTCCTCCCCGCCGGGCCGAGGATCGGGACGAGGTCGATCAGGACGCCCTCGTGGACGGTGCCGACCTCCGGGTCGGCGATCAGCTCGTTCCCGACGCGCTCGAAGCGGAAGTCCTTCAGGTACGCGACCTGGTTCAGCACCGAGAGCGAGGCGGACTGTCCTCCGAGCATCGTCACCTTCGGGGCGAGGACCATGTCGTTGCGGCCGTCCATCAACCGCTCCAGCCGCCGCTCCAGCGCCTTCTCGTCGACGAGGGCGACCCGCGCCTCGCCGTTCGCCGTGCCGCTCCCGTTCGACCGGACGATCCAGACCTCCGCCGTCACCATCTTCTGGTTCTCCTGGACCACCGCGTCGAGGAACCGCTGGGCCGCGTCGACGCTCTCCTGGCGTCCGGTCACCTCGATCCGGCGCGTCACGAGGGTGCTCGACTCGCCGTCGCGCGATCGCCGCCGCGCCTCGTCGACGATCTCCGGCGTGTCGAGGCCGTCGTGCCGCGCGCGGAGCTCCTCGATCAGCCAGCGGTCCCGGAAGCTCGGGCGGGAGGCCGCGAACTCCTCGATCCGACCCGGCTCGTTGCTGCGGGAGAGCGTGTAGAGGAGTCTCGCGCGCCCGCCGGGGATCGGCCGCAGCTCGCGCGCGCCGGCGTTCTGGAAGCCGTGGTCGCGTCCGATCCGGTCGAGGCTCTCGAACGGGTTCTCGAGCGACGCGGCGCGGTCCGTCGTCGTGACGCGGCCGGTGCTCCCGACGTGGGTGACGTCCTGGGCCGGCAGCGGCGCGGCGAGGAGCGGGAGGAAGACGGCGACGCGGAGCGGGTTCATCGGGATCTCCAGCGGAGGTTTCGGTCAGCGGAGGCCCGCGCCCGGCGCGGGGCGGACCTGACGGAGGACGGTCGAACGGTGGGTTCGTCCGCGTTCCATGCGGATGCGGGAGTGCGAGACGAGCGAGGCGCTCGCGGGGAGCCAGCGGACCGACCCCGCGGCGTCCTCGTCCCCGTCGGGCGACGGCGAGGGGAGCGCGGCCGCGGTCGGCGGGGGGCGCGGAGTCGGACGGTCCGCCGTCCCGAGGCGACCGGCGATCCCGAGCAGGACCGCCGCCGCGGCGACCGCCGCCACCCGGCGCGCGGAGGACCGGCGGCGCGGGACCGTCGTCGCGGCGGGGCGCGCCCCGACCAGCCACGCCGCGTCGGGCCACCGGGTCGCGCACTCCGGGCACGCCTCGAGGTGCGCCCGCAGGCGGTCGCGGTCGACCCTCGCGTCGACGTCGTCCATCTCGAGCAGCGCTCGGACCTCGTCGCACGTCGTCGGCGTCATCGCGCGTCCTCCTCCGCGAGCCGCCCGCGCAGCCGCGCGCGCGCCCGGAACATCCACGTCTTCACCGTCCCGACCGGGACCTCGAGCTGCTCCGCGATCTCGCGGACCGAGCACCCTTCCCAGAAGAAGAGGGTGATGCACGCCCGCTCCTCCTCGCGGAGCCCCGAGAGGTCGATCTCCTCGTCCGCCGTCGCGGCGGGCGTCGGCGCCGGCCACGCGTCCCCGTCCAGTCCGTTCCGGACGATCGCGCCGCCGCGCCGGGCGCGGAGCTGATCGATCGCCTTCCGCACCGCCGCCTGCCGGATGAACGGCCACGGGTCCGCCGCCGGCCGCAGCCGCGGCAACGCCCGCCAGACCGCCGTCCACGTCTCCTGCCAGGCGTCCCGCGCGTCCTCGGGATCCCCGAGGATGCGGCGGAGCAGGGCGAGGGTGCGGTCGCCATGGGCCTGGAGGAGGGTGGGAAGCATGGGGGAAGGGAAGGAAGGAGAGGAAGGAGAGGAACGAGAGGAACGAGAGGAAGGAGAGGAAGGAGAGGAAGGAGAGGGGGGGCGAGGCCCACGTGGGTTCTCGGCCCGGTCGTCGAGGTTTGGTTCCAACGCTCCGTGTGTCAAGGGATTGTGTCGGTCTCGTGCCTGGCCGAGGGGTGGTTCGCGGAGCGTGCCCCCCTCTACGGACGCGTCGCCCGCCGGGTTTCGAGGAAAGCGGTGTGAGCGTCCCGATGAGGAGGGAGGACGTCGGCATCACGACCCCGCGGCAGGGCGGAGCCTCGACGTCGGGATCGCCCCCCTCTCCTTCCAGTCCTTCCTCTCGTTCCTCTCCTTCCTTCCTTTTTCCCCCAACGCTCTTTCGACTACCTCGGTAGTACTATCCCGGTCGTCGTCGAAGGAGAACCGTCCATGCCTTCTCTGGGTGATCTCCAGCTCGCGATCCTGCGCGAGCTCTGGGAACGGGGCGAGGCGACCGTCGCGTCCGTTCACGAGGCGTTGCGACCGGAACGGGGGTTGGCCCCGACCACGATCGCGACGATGCTCTCGAAGATGGAGAAGCGGGGGCTCGTCACGCATCGGGTCGACGGGCGGCAGTTCGTCTACCGCGCCGTGGTCCGGCAGGACGACGTCGAGCGCTCGATGGTGTCCGACCTGGTCGAGCGTCTGTTCGAAGGAGACCCCGCCGCGCTCGTGAACCACCTCCTCGACGAGGGGCGGATCGACGCGGACGAGCTGGCGCGCATCCGCCGCCGGATCGCCGGCGCGCAGCGCGGGGAAGGGGGGGAGACGTGAGCGACCTCGCCGCCTGGCTCCTGACGTACCTCGTCCACAGCTCCCTCCTCATCGGAGGGGTCGTCCTCCTCCTCCGCGCGGTCGACGTCCGATCGAACGCCGCGCGGGAGGCGCTCTGGACCGTCGCGCTGTTCGGCGCGCCGTTCACCGCCACGCTCCAGCAGACCGCGTCCGGCGAGCCGCTGCTCGGGACGTGGGAACTCGGGCCGCACGAGAGCGGGAGCGCCGCCGCGGCCGTCCCGACGCCCGCGGCGGACGTCCGCCGCTTCCCGGCGCCGACGACCCCGGAGACCACGGTCGAGCCGGCCGCCGCGCGCGTCCCGGCGGAGGTCGGCGACGTCGGGTTCGCGCCGCTCGAGCGCGTCGCGCCGTCGCGGCTGCCGACCGTCCCCGCCGGCGCGGTGCCGGTGGTGCTCGCGGTCTCCCTGGTCCTCGTGCTCCTCCTCCTCCGGTCGCTCCGCGCGCTCTCCCGCCGCCGCCGACTGACGGGCGGGCCGCTGCACGGGACCTTGACGCGGCTCCGCGCCGCGCACGGACCGCGGCGCCGCGTCCGCCTCTCGACCTCTCCGCGGCTCGACTCTCCGGTCGCCTTCGGGGTCGTCGCGCCGGAGATCTGCGTCCCCGAGCGTTGCCTCTCCGACCTGACCGCCGCGCAGCAGGAGGCGATGCTCGCGCACGAGCTGGCGCACGTCGTCCGGTGCGACCCCCTGCGCCTCCTCCTGGCGCGTCTGGTCGAGGCGGTCTTCTTCTTCCAGCCGTTGAATCGGCTCGCCCGGCGGCGGCTGTTCGAGACGGTCGAACGCCGCTGCGACGCGTGGGCGCTCGAACGGACGGGCCGCGGGCTGGCGCTCGCGGAGTGCCTCGCCGAGGTGGCGGGCTGGATCCACGCCCGGCGCGCGCCGGCGACCGCGGTCGCGATGGCGGGGTCCGGGTCGCCGCTCTCGAGACGCATCGAAGGGCTGCTCGAGCCGGAGCGGACCCTCGCCGACGAACGCCGCCGGCGCGGCTTCGCCCCGCTGGCGACGCTCCTCCTGCCGGCGCTGGTCCTCGCCGCGCCGAGCGTCCGTTCGGCGGCGGCGGTCGTCCCGGCCGGGGCGTTCGGCGCGGGGGCGCCGTCGGCCGGCGAGGCGTTCTTCGCGCCGCCGTCGCCCGAGCCGTCGCCCGAGCCGCAAGACGCGGCCGCGCCGCCCGCCGAGGCCGGCGCCGCGCTGCGCGGGGCGATCGCGGACGCCGTCGACCTGCTCGAGGAGGAGATCGAGACGCTGGCCGACGAGGTCCGCGCGCTCCGGCGGGCGCTCCCGCCGCGCCACCGCGTCGACCCGCGACTGATCCGCCGGTTCGAGGAGGTCGAACGCCGGATCGAACGACTCACGACGCGCCGCGACCGACTCGCGGCGTGGAAGGACACGGTGCTGCGCGAGCCCGGGCTCGCTCGACCGCAGCCGCACGCCGAGGCGAGCCCGCGGAGTGACGCACGATGAAGGAGTTCCTGGGAATCGCGATCGCCGCGTCGGTCGGGCTCGCCTCGACGGCGGCGACCGGTGACGGTGTGAAGGTGCTGAAGGTGAAGCCCGGCGAGTCGAAGACGTTCCGCGTGCAGGGGCCGGACGACGGCCGGACGCACGAGGTGATCATCGAGCGCGCGGACGGCGCGGACGAGCGCGTCGTCGTGACGTCCGACGGGAAGACTCGGAAGATCTGGCGGGTGAAGGGGAAGGACGGCCGGACGAAGGTGTTCACCTTCGGCGGCGACGAGGACGGGAGCGACGATGCGCCGGCCGTCTTCGCGTTCGGGGACGGCGACACGCCGTTCGCGTTCTCGGTGAAGTCGAAGGACGGGAAGACGTTCCAGTTCCCGTCGACGAGGTTCCGCGTCGGCGGCGAGGGGAACGCGAGGTTCTTCCGTCTCGGCGAGGGCGACGGGAAGGGGCCGCACGCGTTCTCCGTCGGCGACGGGGGCGCGCTCGCGTTCGGCGTCGGCAAGGGGAAGCAGGGGAAGGCGCTCCGGTTCTTCGCCCGGGACGACCATGACCACGAGCACGAGCACGAGCACGAGGACCTGCACGAGCACGAAGAGGAGATGCACGAGCTGCACGAGGAGCTCGCCGAGCTGCACGAGGAGCTGAGCGAAGAGCTCGCCGAGCTGCACGAGGACGCGGTGGAGGAGATCCACGACGTGCTCGAGGAGGCGCTCGAGGAGGAGTGGGAGGACGTCGAGGACGTGCTCGACGAGATCGACGTCGACGAGCTGATCGCGCGCGAGATGGAGGAGATCGACATCGACGAGATCGTGCGCGAGGCGATGGGGGACGTCGACGTCGAGACGATCGTGGTCGACGCCCTCCGCGGGCACGACGTTGACGTCGACGTCGACTCCGTCGTCCGGAGGGCGCTCGGGCAGGCCCACGCGGCGCTCGGAGAGGTCCACGGAGCGCACGGCAGGGCGCGGGCCGCGCACGCGCGGGCGAAGGCGCTGGTCGAGAGGAAGCTCGGCGACGGCGGGCGCGGCGTCTACGAGTTCCACTTCGACCACGACGGGGACGTCGACGCGGACGAGGTCCGGCGGCACGCCCGCCGCGCGATCGAGGAGCACGAAGCGGCGCGGGGCCGCTCGAAGGCGCGCGGCGACGCGCGGTTCGGGGCGAACCCGTTCGGTCGCGCCCGTGCGCCGCACGCCGAGGACCACGAGGACGTCCTCCGGCTGATCGAGGAGCTCCGGAGCGACGTGCGCGAGCTCCGCGAACAGGTCCGCGACCTGAAGCGTCAGATGCGCGGTTCCGGCGTCCGCGTCTACTGAGGCGACGACGTCGATCGGTCGGCCCCGCCGGTCCTCCCCGGCGGGGCCGCCGTCCGTCTCGGGAAGCCCGGCGATCCGGCTCCCGCGCGAACGATCCGTCGGTTACGCTTCGACCGACCATGCGCGCCGCCTCCGTCTCGTTCCTCGCCCTCGTCGGCCTCCTCGTCGCCCGGTCGTCGTCCGCCGGCGCGGACGACGACGCGGCCGCGCGCGCGCGCCGGGTGATCCTGATCTCGATCGACACGCTCCGTGCCGACCACCTCGGCTGCTACGGCTATCCGCGTCCGACGTCGCCGGAGCTCGACGCGCTCGCGGCGGAGGGGATCGTCTTCGAGGAGGCGATGGCGCAGGCGCCGTTCACGCTCCCGTCCCACATGTCGATGCTGACCGGCCTCGAGGTCGGGGCGCACGGCGTCCGCCACGGCGACGTCCCCCTCGCCGAGGCGCACGTGACCCTCGCCGAGACGTTGCGGGACGCCGGGTACGCCACCGCCGCCTGGGTCGACGGCGGTTTCATGAGCGCGCGCTACGGATTCGACCAAGGGTTCGACGCGTACCACGACGAACGGGTCCCCGGCGACGCGTTCGACAACGGGCTGCGCCGGTACGGCGACGAGGTCCTGGAGTGGGTCGACGCCCGGGGGGACGAGCCGTTCTTCCTCTTCCTGCACACGTTCGACACGCACGGCCCGTACGTCGCCGAGCCGGAGCATTTCGCGGCGCTGGAGGGGACCGCGCCGGTCGTGCCGCCCCGCGCCGGCGAACTCGGCGACCCGATGGAGACGATCCGCGCCCTCGGCTACCACGACTACCTCCGGCTCGACCGGTTCGCGACGCTCGCCGACCTCGTCGACGCGTACGACGCGAGCATCCGGTTCGTCGACGGATGGCTCGGGGGGCTGTTCCACCGCCTGAAGGAGACCGGGCGGTTCGACGACGCCCTGATCGTCGTGACGTCGGATCACGGCGAGTCGTTCATGGACCACCAGCTCTACGTCGGGCACGGCCTCACCCTCTATCAGGAGGAGGTCCACGTCCCGCTGATCGTGAAGCTGCCCGGGGGGCGTCACGCGGGCGCGCGGTGCGGCGACGTCGTCCGGTCGATCGACCTCTTCCCGACCGTCGCGGCCGAGGCCCGAGCGGCCTGTCCGAGCCTCGTCCAGGGGATCGACCTGCTGCGCGCGGTGGAAGGGAGGGACGACGAGCCGCGGATCGCGGCCGGGGTGTCGCCGAACCTCTCGGGCCCCGGCGCGGACGGGGTCACCGGCGTCACCGGCTACGTCCGCCGGGGGGACGTCAAGTTCATCGAGCCGCCGGCGTGCGGGCTCGCCGCGGTCCTCGAGTCGCACCTCGACCGGGAGGCGGCGCGCGATCGCGGCGCCCCGTACGACCTCGACGCCGACCCGCTCTCGATGCGGCGGCGCCTGCCGGACGTGCGGCTGTTGTTCGACCTCTCGCGCGACCCCGGCGAGACGGAGAACCTCGCCCCCGCGAGGCCGCGGGAGGTCCGACGGATCGAGAAGCGGATCCGGAAGGATCGAGAGCGGGACGTGCAGCTCGCGCGGGTGCTCTGCACCGGCGCGCCGGCCGAGGTGCTGTTCGAATCGGAGCAGCAGCTCGAGGATCTGTTCAGCCAGGGGTACCTCTCGTCGGAGCAGCTCCGGCGCCTGAAGGCGGAGCTCGCGCTGCGTCGCCGTCGCGCCGAGTCGGACGGGCCGGCGTCGACGGACGGGGAGGACGGCTGACGTGGCGACCGTCCGCGAGAAGCTCTCGGCCGCGACGGTGGTGCCGCTCGTGCTCGCCGCCCTGACCGAGTTCGCCGTCGTGACGTTCCGGATCGCGCCGCCCGAGTCGAGCCCGCTCGTGCTGTGGAATCCGCGGCGGGACGCCGACCTGAACACCGACGAGGGGGAGTTCCGGCGCCACCACGCCTGGCTCTGGGAGCCGCGTCCCGGCGTCGTCGTCCACGGCGACGCGATCAACGACGACGCGATGCGCGGCCCGCCGGTCTCGCGCGACGAGCGGCCGGCGCTCCGCATCGCGGTCCTCGGCGACTCGACGACGTACGGGTTCGGTCTGCGCGAGCACGACTCCTGGGGGCGCGATCTCGAGCGGTTCCTCCGGGCGCTCGACGTCGACGTCGAGGTCCTGAACGGCGGCGTGATCGGCTACTCGATCGAGCAGGGGTACCGGCTCTACCTCGGGAAGATCCGTCCGTTCCGCCCGGACGTCGTCGTCGCCGCGTTCGGCGCCGTCAACGAGCACTTCAAGGACCTGTCGACCGACCGCGCGAAGATCGACCTGTTGTCGCACCCGCTCTTCCGCCTGCGGCAGCTCCTCGAACGGTACGCCGCGTTCCGGCTGCTCGGCCGGGCGATCGAGGGGGCGCCCGTCGTCCGGGAGCTCGACGAGGACGACGTCACCCCGCGCGTGCCGGTGCGGCAGTTCCGGCGGCGGATCGCCGACCTGAAGCGGGCGGTCGAGGAGGACGGGGGGCGGCTCGTGCTGGTCAGTCCGCCGCGCCGCCTCGACGCGGAGGCGCGGTGGCCCGATCTGATCGAGTACACCGACGCGCTCGAGGAGGCGGCGAAGGCGGAGGGGATCCCTCTCGCGCCGGTCCGCCGGGAGTTCCAGTCGCGGGACGAGGTGGCGCTCGGCGACCGGTTCCGCGAGCCGTCGGTCGCGAAGGACTCGCCGTTCTTCATCGACCAGTGGCATCCGTCGGTGCGGGGGCACGTCGTCTACGCGGGGACGGTCGGGCTGACGTTGCTGCAGGCGGGGCTCCTGCCGCAGCTCGAGGGGCGGGAGGACGTCGTCGCCCTCCTCGAGAGCGCGGCCGCGCGGTCGGGGACCGGGGCGAACGGCCCGGCCGACGAGGGCGGACCGGGCGGCGGCGACGACGACGGTTGAACCACTCGCGCGGGCCGCGCTGACCCGCCGATCGGGCCCCGGCCGTTCCTCCCTCCCGGCGCCGCTCCCGAGAGGACGGAACATCTTCTCGACGAGTCCCGTCTCGTCCGGCGGGAATCGGCTAGTTTCCAAAGGACTCCCCTCGGACGGCCGCGCCACTCCGATCGCCGTTCCGATCCGCCCGATTCGATCGCAGACCGCCCCCACGGACTCGAAGAAGAGCTCTCCCCGCGTATGCACGTCCTCCTCGACGCGCGACTGCTCCACCGCACCCTCTCCGGCCTGGAGCGTGTGCAGAGAAACCTCCTCCGCGAGCTCGCCGAGCGGCCGGAGGTGACGCGGCTGCGGGCCCTCGTCCGACGCGGGGAGCCGATCGAGGAGGTCTTCCCCGACGCCGTCGAGCTGGTGCCGGTCGAGTCCGCGGAGGACATCGCCGCCGTCCTCCTCGGGCTCGGCGACGCGCCGCCCGACGTCTTCCACATGACGTACTTCCCGGACCGGAACCCGCGCGACGTCCTCCTCCCGCCGCTCGCGCCCGCGTGCGTGGTGTCGGTCACCGACGCGATCCTGAACCGGCACCCCGAGTACCACGCGAGCCCCGAGGCGCACGCCTGGTACGACCGGTTCGTCCGCACGCTCGTCCGCTCGGCGGACCGCGTCCTGTCGTACACCGCGTCGGCCGGCCGCGAGGCGGTCGACGACGTCGGGGCCGATCCGGACCGGCTCGACCTGACGCCGTTGTCGGTCGATCCGTCGCTGCGCGTCCCGCTCTCCGCCGACGAGGTGGAGGAGCGCCTCGCCCGCCTGACGGTCGGCGGGGAGTACTTCGTCGCCGTCGGCAAGGACTACCCGCACAAGGACCACGCGACGATGTTCCGGGCGCTCGCGGCGCTCGACCGCGACGTCTCGCTGATCGTCGCCGGCCAGAAGGTCTGGCGCCCCGTCACGCCGGACGAGGAGTCGAGCGAGGCGCTGCTCGAGCGGCTCGGCCTGACCGGCCGGGTCCGGTGGATCCACGGCCTCTCGGACGACGACGTGAAGGCGCTCCTCCAGGGGAGCCGCGGCCTCCTCTATCCGTCGCGGGAGGAGGGGTTCGGGCTGCCGCCGCTGGAGGCGATGGCGCTCGGCGTCCCCGTGGCGGCCGCGGCGTCGATGTCGATCCCCGAGGTGTGCGGCGACGGCGCGCTCCTGTTCGACCCGGGCGACGTCGACGGCCTGGTCGAGCGGATGCGGACGCTCCTCGACGACCCGGACGAGGTGGCGGCCCTGGTCGATCGCGGCGCGGCGCGGCTGGCACGGTTCACCTGGGAGGAGTGCGCGGAGGGCGCGATCGCGTCGTACCGGCGCGCGATCGAGTCGGCGGCGGCGGGGCGTCCCGAGGGGCCGGACCTCGCCGAGCGGATGGCGCTCGTCTCCGCCTGTCCGTTCCGTGACGGGGACGACCTCCTCGCGTGGCAGGAGCGGTGCCGGCACGCCGAGCAGCACGCGTGGAACCTCGAGGACCAGCGCGAGGAGCTGCTGAGCCGCATCCGCCGGACCGAGCGGAGCCTCGAGCAGCTCCAGCGGCACGTCGAGGCGGTCGAGGAGAACCGCGGCGAGGTCCTCCGGCGGGTCGGCGAGGCGGAGCGGGAACTCGACCGGCTCCGCGAGCGGGCGTCCGCGCTGCAGGCCGAACGGGACGCCCTGAGTCGCCCGAGCGAGCCGGAGCCTCCGCCCCCGACCGAAGAGGTGCGCCCCCGCTGGTCGCTGAAGCGCCGGATCGGGAAGATCCGCCGGGCCCTGAACGGCCGTCCGGACTGAATTGGGGTAAGCTTCCGGCCTTCCCGTGCTGACCCCGTCCCCCCGGCCCGGGGGAGCCCCGAAACTGGATGCCGGACCCGAACGAGCCGAACGACGACGCGAGCCGAACGGACCGCTCCGATCGACTCGGCCGCGAGGAGGAGGAGACCTCGCGGGCCCGCGAGCGCGAGGAGCGCTTGACGGAGCTGACGGACCAGTCCCTCGACCTGCTCGACCAGCTCGCGGAGGCGCGGCGCCGGGTCTCCGGGTACGAGGAGCTCGTGCGCGAGCTCGACGAGCGCGAGGCGCGGCTCCGGGCGGTCCTCGCCGACACCCGACAGCGGATCCGCTCGACGCGTTCCCTCCGCGGGCTCGGTTCCGCGGGGCCGGCGGCGCCGGTCGACGTCGTCCTCTGGACGATCGAGCCGTCCCTCGACCCGGAGTGGCTCGCCGCGGCCGCGAAGGCGTTCTCCGGTCGCCCGACGACCGTCCTCGTCCCGCCGGGGGGAGACGCGCCCGCCGCGCCGGGAGACGGCGCGCGCCGGATCTCTCTCGACTCGCGGAGCGTCGCCCACGCCGGGAACCTGGCGATGGCGTCGACCGAGGCGCCGGTGGTGCTCCTGGTCCTCGCCGGGTGCGACGCGGCGTCGCTCGAGGCGGCGCTCGCGGACGGACGGTTCGGCTCGGCCGCCGACGAAGCCGTCGCGCTCGCGCAGCCGGCGCTCCTCCATCCGGACGGTCGGTCGAGCCTCGGCCTCGAGGAGCGCCGCGCGCTGCGGGTCCGCCGCCGCCCCCTCGCGCCCGCCGAGCCCGCCGAGCCCGCCGACGACGCCGCGCCGGTCGCGCTCGCGTGCGTCGCGCCGGAGGTCGTCCTGATCCGCCGGGAAGCGTACGAGCGGCTCGGTCCGTTCGACGAGGACCTGCTCGGGATCCACGCGCTGGTCGAGTACTCGCTGCGGGCGGCGGCGCGCGACCTGCAAATCGTCGGGCTCCCGTCGGTCTCGGTCGCCGTGCCGACCCGGACGCTCCCCGGTCGGCCGCGGGATCGCGTGCGGGATCGCCTCGTGACGCTCGCCCAGCACCGTCCGGGCGAGCTCGGTTCGGCGCTCGGGGGGGAGGAGATCTACTGGCAGCTCGAGCCGCCCGAGCTCGAGTCGTTCCTCTCCGCGCTCCTTCACCGCCTCCCCGAGCTGGCGGACCGGCGGGAGGCGGTCGGCCGCCTGGTCGCCGAGGCGATCGGACTCGCCGGGCGGACGATCTCCGGCCCCGCGCTCGACGCGCAGCTCGACCGGATCGACGAGCGGCTCGACGCCCTGGAGGCGGTGCCGGGCGAAGCGCCGACCCCGGACGAGGACGAGGCGCGGGCGGCGGCGGAGGAGGCGCGCGGCGGGGACCCGGCCTCGCGCCTGTACCGGGCGGCCCACCGGATCCGCGCGGCGGAGCTCGCGAAGACGGCGCTGACCGGGGCGCTGGCCGAGGCGCGGGCGACGGCCGAGCGGCTGGAGCGCGAGGCGCGGGAGCTGGTCCGCCGCGAGCTGCAGCAGGCGCGGGATCGCGCGCGGGCGTACGAGGAGCGGGCGCGGCACCACGGCGCGGAGGCGACGGAGGCGAAGCAGCGGGCGTACGCGCTGCACGAGCAGGTCGCCGAGGTGCGGGCCCAGCTCCGGGCGGCGCACGCCGAACGCGAGCGCGAGCGTCAGGAGCGGGTCGATCAGCGGGACCTCGCCGCGGCGCGCCACCGCGACGACCTGGCGAAGGTCGCCTCCGCCCTCGGCCTCGACTGCGGCCCCGACCTCGGCTCGATCCTCCGGCACGTGTCGGTGGTGCGCGAGACGCTGCAGGACCGCGAACGGTGGATCACGAGCCTCCTCCACGAGGCGGCGCGCGGCGTGCTGGGGCGGAAGCTCCGGCCGTACGAGCGCGCCTTCCTCGACGAGCGCGGCGCCGCTCCATGAAGATCCTGTTCGTGATCCACCAGTTCCTCCCGCGCCACGTCACGGGGACGGAGCAGTACGTCCGCTCGCTCGCGCTCGGGCTCCGGGACCGCGGCCACGACGTGAGGGTCTTCGCGTACGAGCCGCAGCTCGAGGCGCAGGGCGACGCGGCGGTCTGGATCGAGCGGGACGAGGACGTCGGCGGCGTCCCGGTGCGGCGGGTCGGCCTCCACCCGGACGTCGTGTCGAACCGGCAGCTCGCCGACTGGTCGCACCCGATCGCGGAGCGGCTGTTCCGGCGCGCGCTCGACGAGTTCGAGCCGGACCGGATCCACGTCTTCCACCTCCGGAACATCGGCGTCGGCGCGCTGGTCGAGGCGGAGAAGGCGGGCGTTCCGGTCGCGGTGAACCTGATGGACTTCTGGTTCGTCTGCCCGCGGTTCACGCTCCTCCACCGCGACGGACACCTCTGCGACGGGCCGCCGGACGACGGGCTCGGGTGCGTGCCGTGCCTCCTCCCGGATCTGGGTCCGCTGCTCGAGCCGGTCGGCGAGCCGCTCCGGCGGACCGCGCACCACGCGCTCGTCCCGGCCGGTCACCGCGACTCCCGCGCGCACCGGGCCGCCGCGCTGGTCGGGAGGAAGGAGCGGCTGCTGGAGCGGCTCGCGCGCGTCGACGCGGTGATCGCGCCGTCGGTCTTCCTGAAGCGGACGTTCGAGGCGCAGGGGTTCGACGGGGCTCGGATCCGGCACGTCCCGTACGGAGTCGACCCGTCCCGCCTCGTCGGCCACGCGCGGCGGGACGTCCGGGGGGCGGACGGCGTCCGGTTCGGCTATGTCGGCTCCCTCATGCCGCACAAGGGACTCCACGTGGCGATCGAGGCGCTCCTCGGCCTGGACGGGCCGTGGGTCCTCGAGGTGCACGGCGACCTCGACGTCCACCCGGCGTACTCCGACCGCCTCCGCGCGTTGGTCGGGGACGACCCCCGCGTCGAGTTCCGCGGCGGGTTCCGCCCGACCGACCTCGGTCGCGTCCTCTCCGGCTTCGACGCGCTGGTCGCGCCGTCGCTCTGGTACGAGAACACGCCGTTCACGGTGCTCGAGGCGCAGATGGCCGGCCTGCCGATCCTCGCCAGCGACCTGGGGGGGATCTCCGAGGTCGTCCGGTCGGACGAGAACGGCCTCCTCTTCGACGCGGGGGACGTCGCCGGGGCGCGCGCGGCGTGCGCCCGGCTGGTCGACGCGCCGGACCTCGTCGAATCGCTCCGACCGAAGGGGCCGGCGCGCACGCTCGACGACAACCTCGACGACTTCGAAGCGCTCTACCGGGACCTCGCTCCATGAAGCTCGGGCTCTCCGTTCCCCTCCCGGCGGCGACCGCCCCGTGCGCGCCGCTCGCGGCCCGGCTGCTCGAGTCGCTCGGCGCGGCGCACCAGGTCGTCGCGTTCGTGCGCGGTCCCGAGGCGACGGCGCCCGAGCTGACCGCGGCGTTCGACGTCCGACCCGCGTGCGACCTGCCGCCGGCGCTCGCGGCGGGAGAGGTCGAGGTGCCGGTCCACGTCCTCGCGGACGACGCCCACCACGCCCATCAGGTCCGGTGGGTGACCGAGTGCCCGGGCGTGCTGGTCCTCCTCTCCGACTCGCTCGACCGGCTCGGCGCCGCGCTCGCGGAGGCGCCCTCGCTCGCCGACCGGCTGCGGGAGGCGTCGGCCGCGACGGTCGCGGCGACGCTCGACGACGACCCGGCCGACCTCGCCGAGCGGATCGCGGCCGCCGCCGCGTCGGCGCCGGCGAAGGCGCGTCCGCCGGCGCGGGCGCCGGCGGACGCGCCGAAGGTCGAGGTCGTCTTCGTCTCGTACAACAGCCGGGGCATCATCGACGAGGCGCTCCGCTCGGCGCTCGCGCAGGACCACCCGAACCTGGTCGTGACCGTGGTCGACAACGCGTCGGCCGACGGGACGGCCGAGCACGTCCGGACGTCGTACCCCGAGGTGAACCTGATCGCCTCGTCCGAGAACCTCGGGTTCGCGGGCGGGAACAACCTGGCGATGGAGCGGACCGACGCCGACTACGTCGCGCTCCTGAACCAGGACGCGGTCGCGCGTCGCGACTGGATCACCGAGATGCTCCGCCCGGCCGAGGCGGACCCGGAGGTCGCCGTCGTCGGCGCGAAGATGCTGATGCGTCGCTGTCCGACGATCTTCAACTCGACCGGGATCGCGATGAACCGGACCGGGTTCTGCTTCGACCGCGACATCGGCGACCGCGACCTCGACCCGTCGCCGACGCCGGAGGAGGTCCTCGGCGTCTGCGGCGGCGCGATGCTGATCCGCTCGTCGGTCGTGCGCGAGATCGGCGGCCTGGAGGAGTCGTTCTTCATGTACTTCGAGGACATGGACTTCGCCTGGCGGGTCTGGCTCTCGGGGTGGAAGATCGTCTACGCGCCGCTCGCGGTGGTGATCCACGACTGGCACGGCGACCTCGACGACGGGAACGAGGCGGACTCCGAGGTCGAGAACCGCGAGAAGACCGAGCGGCGGCGGATCCTCTGCGAGCGGAACCGCCTGCAGTGCATGTTCCGGAACTACGAGCTGGGGACGCTCCGGAAGGTGCTGCCGAAGGCGTGGCGATTCGACCGGCAGCGGCTCTCGTGGGTGAAGGCGGCGCAGGCGCGCGGCGAGAACCCGGAGTACTTCGAGATGGTCGGGCGGGCGATCCGGGACGCGTGGAAGTGGAACCTCGCCCGGATCGGGACGCACCTCCGGAACCGGCGGGCGATCCAGGGGCGGCGGAAGGTGTCGGACGCCGAGCTGTTCCGCCTCTTCGGGGACTGGGAGGGGGAGCCGTCGTTCCTCGGCGACCTGTACGCGATCTGCGACCGGCACTCGGCGGCGGGGCGGCCGGAGGTCCGGATGGGGAAGAGCGACACGCGCTGTCTCGGCGCCGGCTGGCACGGGGTCGAGCCGCTCCCGGAGCGCGACCACGGCTGCCGCTGGACGAAGGAGACGGCGTGGGTCTACCTCCGCCCCGAGGACGACGCGACGACGCTGGTCGTCGAGGGGGCGGCGGGGCCGGTCGACGTCACCCTGCGCGCGGCGGTCGGCCTCCTCGGCGGCGGCGAGGGGACGGTCCCGCGGGGCGAGACGGCGACCCTCCGGTTCCCGCTCGAGCGGCCGGCGAGCGCCGGCGTCGTCCAGGAGATCCGCCTCGACGCGAACACCTTCCGCCCGTGCGATCACGGGATGGGCCCGGACACGCGCGATCTCGGTCTTCGGATCGAGGCGATCCGGTTCGAGTCGGACCGATAGACTGGTTCCCTCCATGACGATCGAACGCTCCCCCTCCCGCCCCCTCGCGTCGGCGCTCGCGCTCGGCGCCCTCCTCCTCGCCGCCTCGTGCTCGAAGGCGCCGGACGAGCGACCGTCGTTCCTCCTGATCTCGATCGACACGCTGCGCGCCGACCACGTCGGGTGCTACGGGTACGAGCGGGACACGACGCCGCACCTCGACGCGCTCGCGGCGCGCGGATACCGGTTCGACCAGTGCGCGACCGTCTCCGAGAACACGCTCATCTCGCACGCGTCGATGTTCACCGGGCTGACCGCGGAGGCGCACGGGACGACGTACGTCGACGACGGCCGCGTCCTGCACGACAACTACCGGACGATCGCCGAGGACTTCCGGGACGCCGGCTACCAGACCGCGGGGTTCAACTCGCACGGGGCGTGGTTGAACGAGGCGTACGGGATGGCGCAGGGGTTCGAGACGTTCGTGCACGGGCACGACGACGCGGACGTCCTCCTCCCGAAGGTCGAGGAGTGGCTCGAGAAGCGGGACCGCTCGAAGCCGTTCTTCGTGTTCCTTCACCTGTTCGACGTCCACTCGGACGTGGTCGGCCGCCCGTACCAGGCGAAGCCGCCGCACCTCGGGCGCTGGACCTCCGACTACGCGGGGGAGTTCACCGACTGGGAGACCCGCAAGCCGTCGGGGTCGAACTTCCTGAACGCGGTGAACGCGGGGACGATCGAGCTCTCGCCGGAGGACGACCGTTACCTCGTCGACCAGTACGACGAGGGGCTCGCCACGCTCGACGAGCGGCTCGGTCGGTTCCTCGACGAGCTCGACGGCGAGGTGAAGCGGACGACCTGGATCACCGTGACCTCCGACCACGGCGAGGAGTTCGGCGAGCACGGGAAGTACATGCACGGGACGGTCTTCGACGGGATCCAGCGGGTCCCGCTGATCGTCGCGCCGCCCGAGGCTCGCCTCGCTCGCCGGCCTCTCCGCGCCCGCGTACTGCGAGGGGAACGACCTCGTCCCGTTCCTCGCCGGCGAGTCGACGCTCCCGCCCGACTGCCCCGGGATCTTCAAACGGCACGCCCTCCGGTACAACGGCCTGAAGCTGATCCCCCCGAGGACGCTCTTCGACCTGCGAGCCGACCCGGGGGAGACGACGAACGTCGCGGCGGAGCGCGCGGAGGACGTCGACCGGATGCGGGCGCGGTTCCGGGACCTCGTCGCCTCCGGCGAGGCGAAGCGGGAGCAGGTCTACGCGGGGGCGCCGGAGATCTCGCCGACCGAGGACCCGGAGCGGCGGGCGCAGCTCGAGGCGCTCGGCTACCTCGTGGGCGGGAAGAAGAAGCCGCCCCGCGACGCCGACCGCGAGCCGACCCTCGACGGGAACTGACCCGTCCGATCGGCCCGCGGGGACCGGTCGGGCCGACTCACCACTCGATCGTGACCGGCTGGTCCGGCTCGACCCCGTGGGTCGCCGCGAAGTCCCCCTGGTTCAGCGCCAGCGCGAGGCGGCCGCGGCTGTTCACGTAAAGGAGCGGCGCGCCGAGCGGCACGTCGCCGAACGTCCGCGCGAGGGGGACCTCGAGCCGACGGTCCCCGACGGTCGCCGTGACGACCGTGCCGACGTCGAGCCCGGCGTCGTCGGCGAACGATCCGGGGACGTTCGTCCAGACGTTCCCGAACGGGAGGTCGAGGTCCTCGACGACCCCGTGGAACGCGCGGTCGCTCCGCGTCGCCGCCACCTCCTCCAGCCGGATCCAGTCGGTCACGCGCGGGCCGACGCGGTCGATCGGGACGCCGGCGGCGAGGTGCGCCCCGAGCGGGGCGAAGACGTCGCGGCCGTGGAAGGTCGAGGTGAGCGTCGGGAGGAAGAGGGACGTGTCCGTGGCGGCGTGGACGGTGACCGGCCCGTGTCGCTCGGCGGCGAGGGTGATCACGCCGTTGTCCGGGGCGACCACGAGCGTGCCGTCCGCGAGGCGGGCGACGATCGCGCGGCGCTCGGTCCCGACGCCCGGGTCGACGACCACGACGAGGACGCTCCCGGGCGGGTAGACCGTCGGCGCGTCGGCGAGCCGGCGCGCCCCCTGGCGGACGTCGAACCGTCGGACCTCGTGCGACAGGTCGGCGATCGGGACGCCGGGCGCGATCGAGTGGATCACGCCGCGCATCAGTCCGACCGCGTCGTCCCGCAGGCCGAAGTCGGTCAGGAGCACGACCGGCGGCGGGGAGGGGGGGAGGGCGTCGGCGCCGCCGCGGCAACCGAGCGGGAGGAGGGCGGCGGCGAGCGAGACGGAGAGGGACCACGGTCGATTCATGTCGGCTCCCGATTCTCCCATTCGGCGCTCGGCGGGTTACCATTCGGGGTCGCCCCCGTAGTGCAAACGGCCCCCCGCCGGAGTATCGAAGTGCGCATCTTCTTTGTGATCCTCACCTTGGCGTGCCTGGTCCCGTCCGCTTCCGCCCAGGTCTCGTGCCAGAGCGGTCTCCTCGTCGACACGCTCCCCGCCGCGCCGCTCCCCGGCGAGCCGATCATCGTGCGGATGCGCAACCTCGGCTTCAACTCCTTCCAGATCCCGTCGAACTGCATTTTCTCGTCGGTCCATCCGACGGCGTGCGGACAGCCGGCGGTCTTCACCCCGACCGCGTGCGTCCCGACCCCCGTGAACATCACGCCGGGGACGACGTTCCTCGGCCAGTGGGACCAGAAGAACGATCTGGGGCAGCTCGTCGCCCCGGGGACGTACTTCTTCCGGGTCCCGATCGTCGGGTTCCCCGACTGCTGCGTGCCGGTGACGATCGCGCCGTGCCCGGTGCCGACGCCGTACGGGGTCGAGGGGCCGGGGACCGGCAACTTCGTCCCGACGCTCTCCGCGGCCGGGCCGGCGCAGGTCGGCCAGCCGCTTCAGCTCGACATCCAGAACGGCGTGGGCGGCGCGCCGGCGATCCTGTTCGTCACGTTCGCCCAGGCCGTGACCCGGGCCCCGTTCGGGGATCTCTACGTCGACCTGACCCCGCCGTTCCTCCAGGCCGTGCTCCCGCTCTCCGGGGCCGCGGGCGCGCCGGGGCAGGGGTCGATCTCGCTGAACGCCTCGATCCCGAACGACGCCTCGCTGGCGACGCTCCGGCTCTACCTGCAGGCGCTCGTCTACGACACGGGCGCGACCGGCTTCCTGTCGCACACCGCCGGGCTCGAGGTGTACGTCTGCCCGTGAGGCCGCGCGTCAGTCGCGCCGCGCCGGCCGCTCGAACCCGCGGCGCGCCTCGTCGCAGGCGCGCCGGGCGTGGCAGCCCGCGAGGTGGTCGTTCACCATCCCCATCGCCTGCATGAACGCGTACGCGGTCGTCGGGCCGAAGAAGCGGAAGCCGCGGCGCTTCAGGTCGCGGGCGAGGCGCGTCGACGCGTCGGTCCGGGCCGGGACCTCGGCGCGCGAGCGCGGTCCGCGGCCGGCGGGCGGCTCGAACGACCAGAAGTACGCCCCGAGCGAGCCCGCCTCGCGCCGCAGCTCGCGCGCGCGCTTCGCGTTCTCGATCGCCGCCTCGATCTTCCCCCGGTGGCGGACGATCCCCGCGTCGCCGAGGAGTCGGTCGACCTGACGCGGTCCGAACCGCGCGACCCGATCGACGTCGAAGCCGGCGAACACCTCCCGGAACCGCGCGCGTTTCCGGAGGATCGTGAGCCACGACAGACCGGACTGGAACCCTTCGAGGCAGAGCTTCTCGAACAGGCGCGCGTCGTCGTCGACCGGACGACCCCATTCGTCGTCGTGGTACGCGAGGTAGTCGTCGTGCGCGCCGGGCCACCAGCAGCGGCGGACGCCGTCCGCGCCGCGGACGACGTCGGGCGTCGCCTCGGCGCCGGTCACCCGTCGGCGTCCTCGTCCGGATCGTCGTCCGGGTAGGCGTCCCAGGTGGTGAGGCCGTACTTCTTCCGCAGATAGCCCATCACCGGCGTCATCAGCGCGGCGAACGCGACGGCCGCCACGGCGCCCGTGATCATCATCGTTTGGGGGGAGCGTCCGGCCTCGGCCCAGCGGAACTTCCACATCACCGCGGTCCAGATCGCGCCGAACGGGATCCCCGTCGTCGCGAGGAGCTCGACGAAGCCCATGAAGATCGGCGGGCGGACCTCGAGCCCGAGCTTCCAGAGGAGCTGGAACAGCGGCGGCGCGACGTTGCTCTTCCACGCGCCGCGGCTCGTCAGGTCCTCGACCAGGTGATCGACTTTCTCGCGATGGTTCATGGCGCGGGAATCTACCCGATCCCGGGGCGGGAGGGACGGGCGCTCCGTCGCCGATTCCCGCCCGGCCCCGCCTCCCTCGGGGCCTTCCCCGCGCCCCGAGGAGCTCCCACCGGCCGCGTGCATCCGCGTGACATCCCGCCCGAGCGGCGTTCAGGAAGGCGGACCTCGCGGCGATCGGGCTTCAGCGGGGATCCGTCGCCCAGTCGATGAGACCCGTACCCGGCCGACGGGTACGCGTCGGCGGGCCGAAGAAGAAGGCGGCATCGGCGGGGCCGCGACCTCGAGGAAGGGGGTCTCGCATGTACGGGCGCATCGGTTTCGCGAGCGCGTGGATCGCGCTCTCTCCAGGGTCGGCTCTCTCGCAGGACGGGCCGTGTGACGTTCGCTGGCCGGGGAAGGCGGCGTCGTTCGGCGTCGACGGGGTCGACTTCGACCTCGTCGACGTCGACCAGGACGGCGGTCGGGATCTCCTCGCCGTCGCCGA